>JAJRVW010000064.1 GCA_024277115.1 Calditrichota bacterium | reverse complement strand
GATTAAATATGAGTACTTAGTTAATTTATGGTCAATATTAATTCATTTTTAAAAGTACTTTAAAGGACTACAACTACCGTGCCGAACTTGTGAAGTTTTTAACAAATCGATGCAAAAGCTGCTATTTGGGGTTATTTTTTTCAGGGGAACAACTTGTTTCCTGGCCCCAAAAACACTTGGGTGATATAACCCAATTCACAGGGTGATATAACCCAAATAGCTGGGTGTAATCACCCAATTTCAAAGATTATATTTCTTCATTTTATAGCGTAAGGTATCCCGGCTCACATTCATTAGCTTGGCTGTTAAAGTTTGGTTATTGCCAGCCTTGTAAAGAGTCTGTTTAATAATCGCTTTCTCGACGTCATATAGGGAAAAACCCTCATTGGGAATATCAAACCATTTATCAACTGCACCAATGGCAATTGGCGCTTCTGTTTCTTTTATTTCAATAGGAAGGTGCTCTTTTTGGACTGTTTCGTTGGTTTCTAGTATAATAGCATGTTCAATAATATTTCGTAACTCCCGGACATTTCCAGGCCAATCGTACATACACAGCAATTCTTCAGCCTCTTTTGTAACGCCTAAAATATTTTTACGCAGGGTTTTATTAAAATAATTTATAAAATATTTTATAAGCTGCGGAATGTCTTCTTTACGTTCGCGCAAGGGGGGAATATCAATTTGAAAGACTTTTAAACGATAATAAAGGTCATAACGGAATCTCTTCGTTTTTATTAATGATGCTATATCCTGATTTGTAGCGGCAATAATCCTAATATCAACATTTATGTCTTTTGTATTGCCTATTCGCCTAAATACCCGGTTTTCAATTATGTTGAGCAACTTAACTTGTACACTTAAGCTGGCCTCGCCAATCTCATCCAAAAAAACTGTACCCTGGTCAGCAATTTCAAATAGTCCTTTTTTCTGCTTGTGTGCATCTGTAAAAGCACCACGCTCATGGCCAAATAGTTCGCTCTCTAAAAGTGTTTCCGGGAGTGAGGAGCAATTAATTGTAACAAATGGCTTATCTTTACGATTGCTTTCATTGTGTATCGCCTTTGCGATTAAATCCTTACCTGTACCGCTTTCGCCCATTAATAAAACAGAACATGCATCGGAAGTACATATTTTTTTTGCAAGATCAATTATATCCTTCATACTTTTAGATTGGCTGATTATATTACTAAAACCAATCTTTACGGGCTGGTTGCTTCTAAGGATTTTAAGCTCGTTTCCTGTCGATATTTTTTCTTTTATCTTGCCAAGGACAGCATCAATCTCGTTAAAGTTAAACGGCTTGGCAATATAATCATACGCCCCGTATTTTATTGCTTTAATGGCTGTGTCGATAGACCCATATGCCGTCATAAAAACAAGTACCGCTTCTTTATTTAAACTTGTTAGTTTTGGTAAAAGCTCTAACCCTTGCATTTTAGGAAGCTTATTATCCAAAAAAACAATATCCGGGTCCTCCCGTTGAAAAAGCTCTAGTCCTTCTTCAGCAGAATCGGTTGTTAAAACTTCATATCCTTTTTTACTTAGTTTCTGTTGAAAAGTCCAGCCTATTAACTTTTCATCGTCAATAATTAAGATTTTTAATTTTCGCATATAGTTTACCTCTTCAAAAAGAATACCATATTGCGCTGTCCATTCCTCAATCTACAAAAGAGTTCTGAATGGGCAAGCTTATTATCATTGTGGTACCTTGGCCTATTTGACTCTTAATCATAATATGCCCACCGTGCTGTTCTATAATGTCATTTGCAATCGAAAGGCCAAGGCCTGTTCCTTTACTACGTGTTGTGTAAAATGGTTTAAAAACTTTCTTCATATCCTCCTCAGAAATTCCTGACCCCGTATCTTTTACTTTTATTATCAAAGTATCTTTTTCATAATCATATTCCGTAATAAACTCAATAACGCCTTTTTCTGTCAAAGCATGGAGTGCATTTTGCCCAAGGTTTGTAAAAACTGCTTCCATTTGCTCATGGTCAAAATTAAATATTGGAATGTTTTTTGATAAACTTGTACGAAACTCAACAACGCCTTTTTCTGTCTGCTTCTCCAGAAAAAAGACGACAGAAAGAATTAATTCATTTATATCGCCTTGTTCCATTTGCATATCAATGGGCCGTGAAAACTTTAACAGCGTATTAATAGTTTTATTTACCCTGGAAACTTGGCGGTGTATTTCTTTCATTATCCCCATTTTTGAGGAAGATTCGGGCATCTCGTCAACCAGGATTTCTATCGCATTGGAGATACCTGTTAAAGGGTTCTTTATTTCATGGGCAACAATTGCCGCCATTTCACCAACAGTGGCCATTTTTTGTGCGTTTTTCATTTCCCGTTCATGAAATCCGGAAATTTGTTTTTGCATATTCTGAACATTATCTAACATATCATTGAAACTTGTAGCAAGTGTACCAAGTTCATCGGCCACTAAAATGGGCACGCGTATTTCAAGGTTACCATCTTTTATTTTTTGAGTAGCAATTTTAAATTGTTTTAATGACCCTCTTACAAACCTAAAATGCAACATTATCACGATAATAAATATCAATGAGAGCAATGAAAGTGCGAAGTATAACCCAAACATATCTATAAGATGGCCTGCTTCATCAAGATCGTGCATAAAAAAATCAACAACAATATAACCCAGATTTTTTCCTGACGAATTATGACAGGAGTTACAAGATTCTTTATTCTCTAAAGCCAAAATTGCACGGTTGGACACACCGTTTGTTTGGAGAAGGATTGATCCATCATTTTGAGTGATTTCATCAATTATAATTTGATAACTGATCTTTGGTTTTGATGTGTCCGCAATAAACAAAGGCTGACCAACACTGTTTAATAAAACAACATTACTCACAGAGTGGTTATAACTAAGGTGCATAAGGACAGGCACCAAGCTTTCTTCACCATGTTTGCCCAATTCATATACATAAGATTCCTGAAAAAACTCAAGACTCATTTTAATATCTTCAATCGAGTTTTCCTGGTTCTTTTTATGCAGTATTGTTTCGAATATAAAAAGGCCGCAGTATGATGCCAAGATTACCACAACAGAAATTGAAATAATTACTTTTGAGCGAAATGACTTTATCATTTTGTTATTTTAAACTCAATACTTTTTGGGTTTATGGGTCTCGCCATGACAAACAAGATAACACTCGCCGCTAGAATTCCCTCTATCTATAAACTCCAACCTGTTTTGATAAGGCGAAACCACAGATAGGTCAAAATTTATTAAACTGGTCTGGTTGCCCTGGCTAGCGCTTATCCCATGCGGGTCATGGCAAATATTACAGGGGATATCTTCGCCCACCACATGTTCTTTATGTACCTTTTTACTTACCTTACTCATGCTAAACAAAAGTGAATTTCGATCATGGCACTCATAACACAACCTGTACACCTGATAGGATTCTTTTGTATTATCCACAGTTTCATAGCGGTATTTTAAAATTTGTGGATATATTGAACCATGAGGCCCCATAGCTGCATTGACCGCATCACTCGCATGGCAATCGGTACAATAGATTATACTCGATTCGGTAAGCGGGGAAATAAGACTGGGAACATTTCCATTTTGACCAACTCCCTCTATTGGATGATATGATGTATTATTCAGGTCAAACTCCAGCCGTGTATTGTTTTGATCAAATTGACGGGAAGTTGGGCTTCCTGCACTGCCGGAACTACCGGCATGGCAACGATAACATACTTCATACTCGTTCTGAGCAACACTTACGGGGTTGCCATTGGTATCAATCCCTCTGACCCCACTTAAGAACCCATTTGCAGCTGGCGCTGTTGCCGTTGAATTATTGCTGGCATGTGGATTATGACAATCCGAACATTCGACATGCATTGCCTGTACCTGCGTGGATTCATTCGTATCATGCACTTGGCTATAAGCATATACGTCATGGCTATATGGCTTGCTTATTTCAGACTGGATGTCAACCGACGCAACATTCGTGTCATGGCAGATAATACAATTTGTTTCTTCGGTAGCAGAATTTAGGAGCCTTTCATTGCTACCAGCATTATGCGGCATATGGCAATTTTCGCAAGCATTTTCCGCTACGGTATTAAAAGGCGTGTGCGGCCAGGGGTCTGTTCCGTTACCACTCCAACCTGCATTTGACGTACTATGACTGGATTGGTCCCAAAAAGGTTTTTGATGACAGAAAAGACAAAGATCAGAATACCGATTGGATGCCACTAAAAACTTATCGTTCAAATCCGAATGCGCATCATGGCACGAGGAGCATTGTACTTTTTGGTTACTAAGCTGAACAGGCCCGTTTAACCCTACCGGATCAACTAATTCACCATCTGCAATTGCTAATGAACTGTTATAAATAAATGAAACAGGATGGTCGTCTGAAAGTTGGGTTGATAAATTTGACGATCCGGCTGGCATAGTTGTTACCCCTCCACCAAACTGGATGGGCTCCACTCTGTTCAAAACACTTCCTAAAGCAATGGTCCCATCATGGCACGAAAGACACAATATAGAAGAACCATCTGGTTGGCCCGGGCTTGCCTGGATAGTAGAGCTATTATACAAGATATAGTTTGTAGCAGGTGTTTGTTTGTTCCATAATGGGGTTTGGGGATTGCTATTATGTGGGGCATGGCAAAAAATGCAAACTTCTGTCTCGGTAACGGCTTTAGTTGTCCCGGGCCCATCAACAGAGAGGTTATGGACTGTATTTAAGATAGATTGCCCGGATAATAAAACAGGCACAAGGAAAAAAACAACTCTACGGATTAAATACATCTTCATATTAATTCCCATTTATCACTTTAAATATCTGGATCCTGTTATTATAGCTATCACTAACATAAATATAATCATTTTCATCTATATATATACCTGTTGGCATCCAAAACTCAGATTCCTTTCTACCCTGTACACCAAATCTTGATAAATAATTTCCTTCCATATCAAATACCTGGACTGTATGAAAAAGCGCATCAACAACAAATATATTTCCCTTTGAGTCAACAGCAATTCCTTTGGGGCTGGCAAAATTCCCGCTACCATCACCCGCCTGCCCAAAAACAGAGATTGTATTCCCAAACCGGTCAAGAACCTGAACTCGGAAATTCATAGCATCAACCACAAAAACCATGCCATTTTTATCAATCCATATTAGTGTGGGGAAATTAAACTCTCCGGGTTCCTTACCACGCTTTCCTATTGTTTTTTTTATCTTTCCTGTCTCGTCCATAATAACAAGCCGGTGCTTACGAGTCTCAGATACCCATAACTCGTTTTCTCCGGCAGAATATGCAATTCCGGTGGGTTGATCCAAAATTAACGAATCGTTTAATACTTTAATTAATGTGGATTGTGTGCCAAAGATAAAAATTTTGTTTAGTTGAGAATCGGTAAAATAGAATTTATCATGTGGGCCTTTAGCAATGGCGACCAAAGAAGGGAACAAAGAAGGGAACAAAGAAGGGTCCTGATTTTCGATGATTTGAAACTCGTTTTTATTTTTATCGATTTTTAATAGTGATTTTGCCCCCTGGTCGAGAATCCAAAACGTTGTGGTATCATTGGCAACTAATGCAACTGGCCGCATTAATCGGTTTTCTGTATCCCCAAAAATAAAATCGATTACCTTTTGGGAAAATTTATCGGCAGAGGCGAAATCTTTTGATGATGAGAATTGGCCTACCCAAATAACATCCTGAGCGATTGACGACAGGTTCAATGTGAGTAGAAAAATCATTATTCTAAAAATTAGTGATATGCGCATGGTTTTTCACGTATTCAATAAAACATTAAAATTAACGGGACTCTGTTAAAACCGACATTACAAAACTCGGTTTTGTATTGATCCTTCCTGTAAAGAATATAGAAAATAATCTATAAACCTACAAGATAATCGAAATGGGAGGGGAACTACTGATACAGTAAAGAATGGACTAAAAATGCAGTTTATTAACTATGGCTAATACCAGAGAAAGCCAATTCCCTTAAAAAAAGAATTGGCTTTCTCTGATAATTTAAATTTTTTTTTATTCACTTACATCCATAACGAACTGTACTGGTTTCTGCTAAGCTTACTCAATGTCACGCCACACAACTCATTATTTTTTGCATCTTCTTCAGAAAATGATTTTATCATTTGGATTTTTTTTGACAAAACCTGTCTGCTACGCCTGCCCGCCCGGCGTTCGATCAAAACTCCATGCCGAAAAATTAGTGTTGTTGGTAAATAAGTCACCTTGTACTTTTTAATAAGTTCTAAATTACTCTCAGCAGAAAGTTTTATTAACTGAATATCCTTACTGTTTTCCTTTGCCACTTCTTCAACGATGGGCGTCATCTTTGTACAGCTAGCGCACTGTTCCGTCCAAATATAAACCAGTACCATTTTTTTCGTCAAAATCTTATTGATCATTTCATTTCCCCCATAAAAGAACCCCGGCATTAAGGAAGGAATTTTGGGAGTCAAGCAATGCCGGGGGTTTAGGTTAATTGCTACAGCTATCGTATTAGTGTCATTTTTTTACTTATAGCAACCGTGCCCGTGGAAAGGCGATAAATATAAAGCCCGCTCGCCACACTGTTGCCAAGGTCGTTCTTTCCATCCCACTTAAAGCTGTAACGCCCGGCATTAAGTAGTCCACTAAACAAGGTGCGCACCTTACGCCCGGTGATGTCAAAAACTAACAGACTTGCATTGCGGAAACCTGCAAAGTTTACATTAAAGGCTATGGTTGTTTCCGGGTTAAAGGGGTTCGGATAATTTGCATTCAATTCAAACAGCTCAGGGATTTTTTGCCCGCCTGCTAAGTTTAATCCGGTAACCGAATTTGTACCAAGTTTCGTTTGCAACACAGTGATGTTTCCATTACTGTCTTCTGCCCACAAGGTGATTGCATCGCCGGTTTTATATTGGCTTATATCAATTACATTATAATTTTTATCGAGGATAACAGATGATCCGGTAAGTTGGTATTGCGGCCCGTCGATCCAAATCTTGTCATTACTCAACGATGTAATCGTACCCGAAACAACAATTGTTCCCGGTGTGTTTTCCAGCTTAATTTTTACTGCCCTCAAGCTGCCATCTAATTGCATTTCTCCTTTTATTTCTACCAAATCACCGACAACTAAATCAGTAAAAGCAATCGGGTTTCCTTGCAAATCAAAAACATTTGTGAGGCTGTCAACAAAAAATGTAAAGCTGTTTACACTGATTGAATCTGTTGATAATTTCTCAATAATACCTGTAAACTCAATCCCGTTTCTATTACGGTCTTCAATTTTTATGCGTAAGGCCCATAAATTTCCATCGGCCCTTTTTACCCCTTTTACCTCAACTATCTGCCCAACAGCAAGCTGGTCAAAACTAAGTGGGATTTTATTCGCATCGAGGATAATTGTCAGGCTATCGGTAAAGAATATCGTTTGCTCAACCTGAATTTGGGAACCACTAAGCATGGTTATCGCGCCCGTAAATTCCAGCTCCTGATCATAAAAACGCTTAATTTTAATACGGCGTGCTCGGATTGTTTTATCGGCGATCCGACTTCCTTTTACTTTAACCCGTAATCCTTTTTCCAAATCTGCAATCGTTAACGAATCACGCGAATAATTTTTAATTTCGGTACGGTCGTCAATAATAACATGATAGCCGAGCAGCTCAATAAAATCCACGCCGACAGAATCGATACTACCGGTAATTTCCATCTCTTTTTCATCATCATTTTCAACCTTAATACGCACGGCAACCAAAGCGCTGTCAAACACGATTGCTTTGACTTCAACAAACATGCCGGCCTGCAAATCACTAAAACTACCGATAACATCATGGCGCAATTCAATTAAAGTGCTGTCGTTTACTTCAATTATACGGTTGTTTAGTGCAATTGCATTACTAAGAACAGAATCGATAACCCCGCTAAATTCCACATCATCGCCATCCTCGTCTTCATGTTCGCGCAATTCTATTTTTTTGGCGATTAATGCAGAATCTGCCTGCCAATAACCTTCTACTTCTACATTATTTCCCACCTGCAAGTCTTCAAAACTAAAAACCCGGTTATGTCCTGCTTTTATTCTTGTTGCGCTCGTAACCGAAAATGTATAACCGTTTACAGTAACTGTACTATCCCCCAGGGCAGAAATCGATCCTTTTGTTTCCAACTCGCGGTCATCCCCATGATCATCGCCATGGTCATCATCATCAGATTTGGACTCGCGCTCAATCTTTTTGGCATAATAGCGCCCAACACCCTGCTCATATCCTTCTACCTTTACATAATCGCCAGCCATAAGATCGGAATAAGAAATATGGCCAAGGGAATCATCCTTAACCATTGTGCTGTCATTTACGTCAAAGATAAAACCATTTACAACCAGACTGTCATCACCGATGGACTGAATGGCCCCTTTTGTCTCAAAGTGAGAATCATCAGCCATAACCTGGCCAATAGTGAATAGAAAAACGGATATAAAGAAAAGTAAAACTTTTCTGTGTAAATTTGAATGTGTAGCTTGAAACATGATAAATCCTCCATTTAATTGTTTTGTCAGTCGCCACTTATTCAACTAATATGCCAAAGGAGTAAACCCCCATTCTATGCGGGTTTACAAGATTAGATTATTTATAGGGGTGTGCAAAAAATGAAGTATAAAACAGAGGAGTGCATATTGTGCACCATGAATTAAAATATCCAGGTATAACCCAACCACACAGAAACGCCCACATGTAGCAACATAATAATATACATGATTATTGCGAAGGGTTTATGGAATACATGCCAGTAATGGAAGAGTTTATGAACCTTTGCCCATATATGGATTCTACGGTCTAACAAAGCCTTTTGGGTCAACAGTTCCACAAATTGTTTTGTCCTTTTCTTGGGTATATTTTTTCTTCGCTGCAATTGCCTTTGTATCGAACGTGTCCTGAAAAAACGCATTATGTCAGCAAAGAAAATCCCGAACAAACTGCCGCGGACAGATCCGGAGATGGCTTTTTCCAATTGGGTAATTTCTTCTTTACTCATATCATAAAGCGCTTGCAGTTTTTGTCCAATGGATTCACTTTTCTTTTGGACATCATCCAGGGAAAGTTCCTGTCCTCGAATTGTCCGGGGGATTTGTACATAAAGGTAGCGCCCAATAAATCCGCTTACTGAAACTAAAATCATCGACCAGAAACTCACCGAAACAATGCCATTTAATTTAAAAGTAGAATGCAGGATGATAAGCAAGGGGCCAACCGTCCCAAAAAAAATATGGATATCCAGCCAGCGTCCAATTGCCCCATGTTTACCAAAAAGTTTTGTGCGTTTCCGAAGGGAGTAAAATAAAAGGAGGATCATCATTCCAGACCCGACTATGCCAACACCATGGCCAAACAAACCACCCGGTTTTAAAAAACGGTATTCCGGATGACGGGGACGTAGACCAATTGAAAGTGAATAATAATCCCAGTACGTAAACACCACATACCCAACAAACAAAAATGCGACCACATATAAAAAGTTTTTAAAATACCTGAACATAAATAACCATCTTTATATTATAAAATTTAAACGTGAATATACCACGATTGATCTGATTAGTCTAATCTATTTAGTGCTGCCCCTAAAGTCCCCGGGAACTGTCATTTTGAACCGTTCTTTGATGTTGAAAGCCGCATGCGTTTATTTGGTGAAGAAGAACCTAGTTCTACTATCACCGGGCATTTTAATTACAGGCTTGAGATACTTCTTCCGCATAACAACGATGGGGAGCCGTATATAAAACAGTAGCTATCTACTTTGGGACTGCCACTATTTAGTTGAAATATACGCCCTATCTCTTCATAAATTTAAAAAATTATTATAAATATTTAGACGAATAAAAACGAAAAAAGAGGTTTAAAACCCCGCCAATATAAGACTTCACCGTCTTATTTCATTGATTAATTTTCTCTCAAAATTCAGATTTATATCAATTACTCTCTTTAATACACGAAAATTGGTTAATTAAAATCAATAGTTTGGGTTTTTATGCAATCTTTAAATTTATTAAATAAAATTCGGGTACCAATAATTGGTCTGATTTTGGCTTTTAGCCTATTCATGATATTCTTTTTTCCATACCGGCAAGCTACTTTGCTTGAAGAGAGCTATCAGAAAGAAGTTGTTTCTACAGCTGAGTCGGTCGCATTAGGCGTAAATATTGGCCTAAGCAGTGGTGAACTTTCGGGCGTTCAAAAAGCAATCGAGTTTGTGAAAGACGATCCCGACCTTGAGTTTGTCAGCCTCATAAGTGATGGTGAACCCTTTGCAACCTTTCCAGCTGGCTATGAAGTGGATATAAATATCGCGTCGTCTTCAGACCGTATTATTGCTAAAGCCCCTGTAGAAACAGAAATGCTTAATGGTTATATCCTAATTTCAAAATCTACAGAAAGTATACAATCCGAGATTTGGACAACACGCCTCACAGCCTTTTTAGTTGGATTTATAATGGTTCTTATCGGATCGGTTTCGGTGACTAAGTTGGCCCGAAGTATTAGCCAACCTGTAATTGCCCTGCGCGACATGGCCCATAAAGTTGGCAATGGCGATTTAAAACAAAAGGCCATTAAATGTTCGGATGACGAGGTTGGCGAACTAACCGATAGTTTCAATAAGATGGTATCAAATATTTCCATGTTAATGAAAAATCTGGAGGAGGAGAAAGCTGGCGTAGAAAAACGCATTGAGGAAGCCGTTTCCAAATCTGAATTAGAAATGCAAAATCTACAAGAAGGCGTGGAAATAATAAAACTATATGCCGATGGCGACCTCAGCAATCAAATCAGGGAGTTGCCCGGTGAGCAAAAAGTATTATCCGATGCAATTAATAGAATCCATAAAAACCTGAAAATGCTTATTGACGAAAGTGATGAAATTGCTACCGCAGCCCAAAATGGTGATTTGTCGGCACGGGGTGATGTAAATAAATTCTCGGGAGATTATAGAACCATTATCACAGGGTTTAATTTTACTTTAGATAATATTTTAAAGCCCATTAAAGAATCCGTAAATATTTTAAAACAAATTTCCGCCGGCAACTTGAATGTAAAAATGAATGGTGATTATAAAGGTGATTATTCCATAATAAAAAACTCGTTGAACTCGACTATCATTGCCCTTAATAAAATCCTCTCAGAAGTAGCAAACTCATCTGAAAGGGTTAAGCAAAGTTCCGAGCATATTAGCGAAAACAATTTACACTTTTCAGAAGACGCTTCTACACAGGCGAGCTCACTGGAAGAAATTGCCGCTTCTATGAACGAACTGTCTTCACAAACAAACCAAAGTGTAAAAAACGCTTCGGATGTAAACAACTTAAGCCTAAAGACCCTGGCCCTGGCCAACAACGGAACAGTCCAAATGAACGAAATGCTCGATGCTATGGGCTCAATAAACGAGTCGTCCAGCCAAATCTCCAAGATTATTAAAACCATCGATGAAATTGCCTTCCAAACAAATTTACTGGCATTAAACGCCGCTGTGGAAGCTGCGCGTGCCGGCGTACATGGCAAAGGCTTTGCCGTTGTTGCCGAAGAAGTAAGAAATTTAGCTCAACGCAGTGCCAAGGCAGCCCATGAAACCACAACTTTAATCGAAAATTCTATTCAACGCGTTCAAAATGGATCGACGATTGCCAACAGTACCTCGACTGCATTAAGCGAAATTGTGCACCAAATTAACGAAGTAACCAATTTAATAGGTGGGATGGCCAATGCATCTCAAGAACAGGCCAATGCGATTGATCAAATAAACGGTAGTCTGGAACAGGTCGAAAACATAATTCAAGCAAGCACAACCCGTGCAGAAGAGGGCGCGGCATCCTCTGGTGAATTACGTAACCAATCGTTACACTTAAAAAAACTCATTGCACATTTTAAACTACTTCCCGAATACTCGGGCAATGTGGGCAATCGTACAAAGAGTAAAAACAATCCCGAACCAAGCCCCAAACCTGCAACCAGGAATTTAAGAAGATCAAACAATGCCGCTACTGTTGCCTCGTTTAAAAATGAGCTGGATCCTGTTATCAATTTGGATGATCACGATTTTGGCAACTTTTGATTTCCGCTATTTTAACTGAAAACTTTGTAAATCCAGCCTGCTATTCAAAAGTGATATATTTTATTCGGTATGCAGAAACAGAAAAATAGCCCATAAACAACCTTAGCTCGACATAGGAAATTATAAAAATTTTAAACTGTTGGCCTTTATAATTTCATTGTGAATAACCCCACAATTTTTAGTGGGGTTAGAAAAAGGCTCTGTAATGTCAGATAGATTCTGGCCATAAATAATATAATTTCCAGGCTTTTTTTTATAGAAATTTATTTAAAATTAAAACTTCGTTTTCCCATCTACTTTTAAAACAGTCGCATCGGTTACGCCGTCACTGCCTATCAGGCCAATCGCCCCGGCATTAGATTTTACATATAATGTAAGGCCTGCTTCAGAATCAAAGTATTTTGGTGCCGCAGCTTTACCCTGAAAAACAAGGGCCAACCAAAACTTTTTTAAAGCCTTGGTGCTCATGCCATACACTTTATCTGCCGTCAGTTTACCAACAGCCGACTTGGTTGACATTAGTGCAATTTTTACTTTTGTACCATTTTCCCATAATTTTTTTTTATTCTTAAAAATATCTTTTAATTCTTTTAATGAAACCTCCTTAACACCAACATCTTTATTTATAACCACCGATAACTCTTGGGCATACAGCGATGATGACAAGAATAATAAAATCAATATAAAAACACTTTTCCTAAGATTTTTCATTTTCATCCTCCTTAAAAGCCAAAGGCAAGTTGTGTGGTCAACCGGTTTATCTCAACATCTAAATCCGGAAAAGTTTGGCGTTGAAACTCAACACGCAATGAAGACAAAAAATTGAAATCATAACGGGCACCAATAATTATTTCATCTGTATTTACAGGTCTAAAATAGGGTTCGGATTTTGAATAATCCATCCTGTCAAATCTAAAATAGGGTGTAAAATCATCAAAATTATAACCACCATAAACATAAAACGCCGTTGTTGATTGTACCGCCCCACCATTAAGTTTATTGCTCACAACAGAATATTCTGTGATAAGCTCGATAGGTGTGCCAAAATATACAACTGAACCTGTTAGTATTTGCTGATCCATGTCTTTTATCAAAACAACGGGCGTTTCTTCACTGCCTTGTAATGTGGACACGCCTGCACTTGCCTTGTCCACATAGCCCGACACACCTAATTTCACCCCCTCAACTGGCTCAATAAAAAAAGAGCCCGTAAAAGATTTTCCTTTGTCATTGTCACTAATAGGTGTCGAGCCCAGGCCATTCCCAATCATGATATTATATGAAAAATTCAGGGAGCCAATATTGTCCCCAGTAAATAAAATACCTGTTGTATGGATTGGAAATGCCCCGCCCTCATCTTCAAACAAAAAAGGCAATGGCCGGCGTATGGTAGGTTGGAGCAGGTTGCCGTGGTGATAAGCTGTATTCCAGAAACCGATGGGCGTATGATGTTTGCCCAGGACAATACTAAAAAAATTATTTATTTGATAGCGGGCAAGAACACGCTCTACGTCAACAATAAATCCATCCTCCGCCTCAAACACCACTTCCCCTACAAAGCTTAGCCGATCAGTAACCTGTGATGTAATATATAAATCAAACTGACCAAGAGAAAAAAACGAATTCTCTTCATCAGAATCCGAGTAGGTCGCGCCAACGTCAGAAAACCCACGTATAACTGTTTCCTGTGCTTGAATTGTCCCTACAATCAATAAAAGCATAAAAAAGAATATGTACTTTTTGCACATAAACCCTCCTGCATTTTGTTAATATTATTTTAAATGTGAGTTAGTTGTCGGTGCCATTAATCTAAACTTTATGGCCTTTCGGAAAGCGGGTAGTAATAATACATTATTGTTATTAAGACCTGAAAAGCTTATTATTACGGGCTTTTTCGCATTTTTAAAAAATTTCATGTTTTGAATTGATCGAATTGATCGTTATATTTCCCGCCGCAATTTTTTTTATTAAGTAGTCTTTTTTTTAATCTTTTTTGGAGTATAATCTCTTTTGATTTCAACAAATAATATCACAATGCAATTTGGGGCCAAACCTCTTTTTGAAAATATCTCAGTTAGATTCGGCGATGGTAACCGGTACGGTTTAATAGGCGCTAATGGCTCGGGTAAATCCACCTTTATGAGGATTTTAGGCCACGACCTTGAGCCTTCATCTGGTTTTGTTACCTGGGAGCAAAACAATCGTGTCGGCAAATTACGGCAGGACCAGTTCGCTTTTGAAAATTACAGCGTAATTGATACGGTAATTATGGGCCATGGCGAATTATATAAAATCCGGGCAGAAAGGGAACGGCTGTACGCATTGCCCGAAATGACCGAAGAGGAAGGTATGCAAGTTGCCGACCTTGAAGTGCTGTTTGCCGAGATGGACGGCTATTCTGCAGAGGCAAATGCGGGCGAGCTTCTACTTGGCGTAGGCATCCCGTTAGAGCAGCACGAAGGGCCGATGAGCGCCGTCGCCCCGGGCTGGAAGCTCCGCGTTTTATTGGCACAAGCATTATTTGCCAACCCAGATATTCTTTTGCTCGATGAGCCGACAAATAACCTGGACATTAATACAATCCGCTGGCTGGAAGGTATTATTAATCAACGAACTTCAACCATGATTATCATTTCCCATGATCGTCATTTTTTAAATAGTGTTTGTACACATATGGCGGATTTGGATTATGGTGAGTTGCGTATGTTTCCCGGAAATTATGACGAATATATGTTTGCTGCTACGCAAGCCCGCCAACATTTGCATCAGGAAAATGCAAAGAAGAAGGCACAGATCGCAGAACTTCAGGCCTTTGTGAGCCGTTTCTCGGCAAATGCCTCAAAAGCAAGGCAAGCAACTTCGCGCCAAAAACAAATCGATAAAATTAAACTGGCCGAAGTTAAGCCATCAAGCCGGGTAAACCCTTATATCGTTTTTGAACAGGAGAAGAAACTCTTTCGTTTGGCCATGGAAGGGCACGATTTAAGCAAGGACTTTGGCGAAGGCCCATTGTTTAAAGACTTGGAGCTGATGATTGAAGTTGGTGAAAAGATTGCAATTATTGGCCCCAACGGCGTAGGTAAAACGACTCTGCTGAGAACTTTATTAGGGGAAGTAGAGCCGGATTTTGGGACACTTAAAATTTCTGAGAATGCAAGGACAGCCCACTTTGCCCAAGATAACGCAGAAGAGTTTAAATCTGAGATGACATTATTTGAGTGGATGAGCCAATGGAAAAAAGCCGACGATGACGAACAAGCTGTACGGGCCGTTTTAGGCAAACTTTTATTTAGACAAGATGAAGTCAAAAACCTGTAAATGTACTTTCCGGGGGAGAGCAGGCACGGATGATGTTCGGTAAACTAATGCTACAGATGCCCAACATTCTTTTTATGGACGAACCTACAAACCACCTCGATATGGAATCGATAGAATCCTTGAACACTGCATTGGAAAAATATCCCGGCACTCTGATTTTTGTTAGCCATGACCGGGAGGTGGTTTCCTCCGTCGCCACCCGAATTCTGGAATTTACGCCCGATGGACTGATAGATTATTCCGGTAATTACGAAGATTATTTATTGACAAAAGAAAAACACGGCACTGTGGGTGCTTAACCCGGATTATGTATACGGGAAATGCAAAAGCCTCTAATAAAGAGATTCACCCTTTTGGAAAAATCCAAGAGGGTGGATATCTCAGCTATGTTTAAAATTATAACTTATTTTTTTCTTGTTCCTCTTCAATATAACGAATCTTAAAAAACAAGGCGATGGCTAAAACCGTGATAAACAATGTCGCCACACCTAAGCCCATTCTTCGGGTATCATAATCATCAAGTTCTTTAATCCCAAGTTTTATGGCATCCCGTGAATTTTTAAGGGCAACATCTGCTTTTTCCTTAACACGTTGCGGATCAAAAGTGTGCACCAGTGTACGGGAGTGGATTATGTCTTGATGGGCATCCTGCAATAAAAATCCTATTTCCACATCATCCATACCAATAATTTTTACCTCTTCCAGCTTGGAAAGAGCAGAATCATAAGCCGCTGTAATCTGGGTTAACATTATATGGATTGAGTCTGCCGCAAAATAACCATCTTCATCCACATCATGGCATTCCATGCAGATGGCATCTTCACCAATCCCGACCATATCATCCGTTGGTTTTGCAACCGCGTGGTTCCCATGGCATTCCAAACAGGCATGCATTTCATCTTCGGCAAATTCCTTAGCCATCTGCGTTTGGGAAAAATATTCTTCGTTTTGGACATGGCACGAGCCACACACATGGGCCAGTGAAGCAACACCTGGAGGTGTAGTACCATGATTTCCATGGCAATCGTTACATGCAGGGGCCCCCGTGTCTTCGCGGTCGAGTAAAGCTTCGCCATGCACACTTGCTGCATATTTTTCATATTGATCTGTCGGGATATTATAATCGGCCATATAATCTTTATCACTATGGCAGGATTTACAGGTACCCGGCACGCTTAAGGCATATACTGTCGAACGCGGATCCGTTGCAGGCATAATACCATGAGACGAGTGGCAGCTTATACAGGTAGCCACGTTTTCATCACCTTGTTTAAATTTTTCGCCATGTATACTTGTATAATATTGCTCCACCTGATCTGTGGCGATACGTGGCTGATAATCACGCATAAATTCGATACTGGAATGACACTTACCACATAATGCCGGAATTTCTTCACGATCTGGTACTCCGACAAAACCATTTTCTTCATCCATCGCTTCATCTTCATCGTCGATCGTATTATCACCACCATGGCAACCTACGCATGATAGCCCCGCTTGCATGTGGATATCATTTTCATTAAACCCTTCCGGCATCTCTTCCTCCTCAATATGGCAGGAAATACAGGTATCATCTTTTGGAAGGTTAGAAAACTCATTTGTCACACCCGTGGAGTCTTGTTTGTCACTATCCATAGCCTCTTCTGCAAAACCGAAACTCACCAGTAAAAGAAGAGTAAAAATAGAACTAATCAAAACCGAAGTATTATTTAAATATTTTTCATTCATTATAAGCCCACCTTTATACCATATAACCGACGACGGTTAAAACGATTATGTAAATAACCCCAATTGCACCAATAACATTCATTGGGCGAAATTTAGTACCCGGCTTTATTTTGATTTCCCAAAAAGGTACCAACACCCAAATAAGGGCAATTAAACCAAAACCTAAAACACCTAAAACTTCACCCTCTATAAACCAAACATGAGCCGGGATATATTTTAGGGTCTGGAACATAAACATAAAATACCATTCGGGTTTTATGCCATCCGGTGCCGGAGCAAAAGCATCTGCTTTAAGACCGAGTTCCCAAGGGAAGAAAACAGCTAAATAGAGTAAAATATTTATCACGATTAACCACAAAAGAGCGTCACGTAAAATAAAGTTTGGAAAAAATGGGATTACTTTTTTCTTGAGCGCTTTTTTAAAATGATCGGGCTCGTGCATGCCTTGTCTTTGTACAAAAGTGAGGTGCAAACCAAGCAACAGTGTCATTATCGCAGGTATTAGTGCAACATGAAAAGCATAAAAACGTGAAAGTGTGGCACCGGTTACATCCTCCCCACCACGTAGCAATACCTTCATCATATTGCCAACAACCGGGACAGCGCCTGTAATATCCGTACCAACTTTTGTTGCAAAAAAGGCCAATTCGTTCCAGGGAAGAAGATATCCGCTAAAACCTGCCCCCATTGCAACAAACATAAGGAACATGCCTGTTATCCAGGTAAGTTCACGCGGTTTTTGATATGCCCGTGTAAAAAAGACGCTAAACATGTGCAAAAAGATAAAAAAGATCATCATATTTGCAGCCCAGCCATGTATCTGGCGGAACAACCAACCAAAGTTTACTTTTGTCATTAAAAAACGTACACTTTCATAAGCACTATCAACCCCAGGTTGATAATACAGCAATAAAAGGATACCTGTTAGCACCTGTACAATAAACAAAAACAAAGTCACACCGCCCATATAATACCAAATACTATGTTTATGAACAGGAACTTCTTTGTGTTTCATAAAATCGATAAGTGGGGAAATATTAAAGCGCTCATCGATCCAGTTAAATAATTTAGAATTCATATTTGCCACCTATACCGGTTTCGGTTTTGATACGACAATTTCATCGCGTATAACATTTACATCAAATTGAACTAAAGGACGAGGTGGCGGACCTGAAATATTTAAGCCATGTAAATCATACCGTCCGTTATGGCAGGCACAGTAGATCTGTTTCTCGTCTCGTTTGTATTGAACAATGCAATCTAGATGTGTACACGTAGCTTCGAAAGCACGAAGCTCGCCGCTATCCTTACGGATTAAAATAACTGGTATGCGTCCAAATTTTAATATCTTACTACTATTGATCGAAAAATCGGTGAGCATCCCGGCATTAACCGAGTTAACATTTACTTCTGGTACTTTCGGCGGTTTAAGATAGGCCAAGACCGGATATAAAGTGCTTCCCAGCCAGCCTAACAAACTGCCGCCCAAAATATAATCAATAAATTTTTTACGACTAATTCCCATAACGATTACCTTGTTTGGTGATTAAACTATTTTCTTTTCAGATAAACCTGTCTGAAAATTAATTGCAACTAAACTAATACCATTAAATGTCGTCTACAATTTTTTTTTTTAGATTTTTTACAACTATAGATCGATGGTCCCGACCGTTTCAAAAAAAGGGTAACATGTATATTGTTACCCTTTTTAATCATTGGACCTTTATCCTGAGGTAAAAAGAATGCTGTTACTTATAACGCTCTTTAAACTCTTTGGCACGTTTTTTACGCATTTCTTTCTCCTCAGAGCTCATTTTACCCTGGCTCCATTTATGATTGTCACTACTCAAAACCTCATCAAGCACTTTTTGTAAATTTTTCGCAGCGGCCTGGTCTTTGGGATCCGAGGAGTGCATACCACGTTCGATAACCTCTTCAATCTCCGGAATATATTCTGAGTAAAAATTTTTGGCAAGGTCATAGGTGCCATGCCAATGCGTGTAATCCGGCGCCATCATCGAGGCTGCATGGCGTGCGCGGCGACCTTCGTGATGCCAAAGCTCGAACCAGGTAAAATCAATTTTTTCACTAAATTTAATACGGTTTCCAGCAGCATCCGATTTTAACAATGGCTGGGCAGCTTTGTAAAGTTTTTCGCCCGGTGTTGCAAATTTTTGATCATAAAGGTCAATTAATCCTTCGTACTGAACAAAAAAGTTTGCTGTAAAATTAGGATTATGGCAGGCTGTACAAACATCTTCCATCTTTTTGCGTCTTTCATCGGCTGTAATATTAGCCGAAGACAAGTTCCATTTTTTATCTGTTTCATGTGAAAGCTTGGAATGTACCGGACGGTTGTTCCATTTAATCCGTAACCCAATATTATGGGAAATATCCTGGTTTGGCGTCGCAGACATGTGGCATGTTGCACAGGTTGGCGCAGCATCATAATCTTCACCCACGATCCATTTTGATGATTCCAGGTTCATACGGTCCACATTGGCATAAAAATTTATACCATGTTTAGATTCTTCATAAATCTCTTTCTGTGGATGGTCCGGACCAAGGTGGCATTTCCCACAATTTTCCGGACGACGTGCCTGAGCAGCGGAAAACTCGTGCCGTTGATGGCAAGCGCTGCAAGAGCCTTCACTTCCATCGGGGTTTACGCGGCCTATACCAGAGTTTGGCCAGGTGGCGGCATCCAGTTGGCCACCTTCGAGCACTTTTACTTCACTGCCATGGCATTGCCAGCAGCCATTTACTGCCGCTGCCGATACACCTCCGGGAAATCCCTCGGTGACCAACCCGTTATTTCCTTCTACAACCTCTGCCAGAACATTATCTAAAGAACCCATAATCCGGCCAGCTTTAGAGTGATGCGAGTTTTCAAACTCATCCACTTCTTTTTCATGGCAACTCGAACAATCTTTTGGGGATACAATAATTGAAATTGAATAATCATTATGTTCAAAAGCATCCGCATCGTTCTTTTTTGCCGCATGGCATTCATAACAGCCAACATTGGCGCCAAAATGCTTACTTCTGCCCCATTGCTGGTAAAGGCTTACATTTTCGTCCTTATGGCAATCAATACACTCTTTTGTGGCATCAGATAATTCTTTAAGAGCTCCATTTGCCATAATATTGCTACTAAATAAAAACATTATAAATATACCAATAAACAAAATCCTACGTTGCATAGTAGGTCCTCCTGATTTGTTTGATGAATTATTATAGATATGCAGTAAAACTTTTTAAGTATTCGGACAATCAAGTCTTAATATAAGTAAATATTTTGTGAAATAAATAACTTTTTAAACAAAAATATAAATCCAGTCTAAAAAGGACTAATAGCAGGGGCATCATTCCCGGTAAATAAAATCAGGATTTTCAACCTGAATTTATTTCTGAGCCTATTGATATGATTGGACATAGGGTTCCGGTTCTGCCGAAGCACGCAGAGCTAGGATTTTTACCTTTTTAGATGGAATCATAGATGCTAAATTATTTTTTTAAATCTTTATCTCCTACATAATCATGGTCACTATACGCATAGGCCATATCCGCGGAAAGAACTCCGGCGATAGCTTGAATTTGTTTCAACTTCTCCGTTTCGTCTTTTATGGAGTTGCCCTCAATGGTTATGATTATTTTTCCGGAAGGATCGGATTGGTGTACTTCACACAAGGCGCTTTGGCTTAGTTTTTTGGCCACACAATTTACATTTTCTACCCTTGTACGCACAACTACACCTGATATATTCATAGTAAACTCCATATTATAAACATGTTTTTCACTCATTTCTTGGTTAAAGATGAAAAATATTAATTGAGCCTTCCGGACAAACAGGAACGCATATCCCACACCGGTTGCATTCATCTTTCCGAATATTAGGTTTTTTTAGGCCATCAAATAAAATAGCATCATAAGTACATGCCTCTTTACAAGACTGGCACACCGTTTCGTTCCAAGCCAAACAGGTTGTAAAATTTAGATGGATTTTTGCCTTTATAAATCTATCCTCTTTTAGATTTAGGACATCTTTTTCACACACGTCCAGGCATGCCCGGCAGAATGTACACCCACCTTTTTTAAGATTAATAACGGGTGTACCTTCTTCGCCTATTTCAATAATTTGTTCTTCGCAAATCCGGGCACATAGCCCCGCACAACTGGGACAAACTTTTTCAAATATCTCAGGATTGTCATTATAAGGCGGTCGCAAACAGGCCTTTTTCTCCCCCTTTACCCGGTCCGTAAAAAATTTTATAAATTCGCTTCGGCTGTATGATTTCATAATCAAAACATCTTTGGCTTCAAATATTGAAGGCCTCAAGTTTATTAATCATCAATCCCTTCGTTTAAAATATCCAGTAAGTTTGATGATGTTTTAGATTCCGGATTCCGATAATCCGGCTGAAATTCATTCCGTATTATTTGCGGCGCATCCGATTGAGGCACATGGCACTGTGTGCAATTAAAGTTCGCCCCGGCAAGATCATCCAGTTTTGTATTGGTACGCAAATTGTAAAAATGAGAGGCAGGTGTTGCCGGCGCTTCCGCATCGGCCGCTTCATTTGGATGGTGACAATCCAGGCATTGGTTGTCATCACGTTTTATAGGCAATAAATCATCAATATTATGAGGGATCATAGGCGGCGCATTCTCAAAAGCACGCTGGATCTTGATGCTCTCGCCCGGGTCCTTATCCGAGTATTGTTTGGCAGGCGCGGCATCCTCCTCGCCAAGCGGAATATTTCGATAGCTTAATTCATCATCAGCAACAGATTTTACAATGGGGGCCTGGTTTATTTTTACCGGTGCGGTCGCGCTGCCACAAGCCATAAATATCCCCGTAACAAAAATAGACAGGGCCAATAAATTTAAAATTTTCTTAACCATCTTTTTTCTCCTGTAGTATTGTGCAGGTTTAGTTTAAATATTTTTTAATTTTAAATCGCAATGCATCATCCGGGCAAACTTCGATACATCGTCCACAATTTGTACATTCGCCGGATAAAATAAAGCCACTTTCTTTTCCAATTTGTTTTAAGATGGGTACTTCCGGACACACAATTTTACAATCCATACAAGATGTACAGGCCACATGGTCATGCAAAACCTTTATCCGTGCATATTTTGAAATTAAGGCATAGAATCCGCCCAATGGACAAACATGTCCGCAAAATCCATTTCGGAGACCAACCAGGTCAAACAGGAAAACAGCCAAAATAAGTGTCCACCCAAAGCCAAAACCATAAATAATCCCGCGGTGCAAAACAGAAATTGGGCTTATCATCTCAAAAGCGGCCACATTAAAAACAAATGATAAAACTAAAGCCAGGCCCAGAAGCCAATAGCGGACATTGCGGCTAATTGAAATCCGTCCGCCCGGTTTGTTATTATCAATCCAAAAACGCATTTTTAGCGCTAAATCCGTCACCATATTTATCGGGCAAACCCAGGAACAAAAGGACCGCCCGGCGATCAATCCGTAAAAGACTACAATAATGACACTGCCAATAACTAAATCAGACGCTATGACCGAACCAGCAAATAGCATTTGTAAGATTGCAAAAGGATCAGCCATAGGGATTACCCCAATCATTTCCGAATAACTCAGGTCCCCGCGCAATATTTCCCATCCCAGCTTGTTCCCGGCGAACAAAAGGAACAAAATCAAAACCTGGACGAGCCGTCTCAAATAAAGAAAACGGTTCTTATACAGCCGGTTACTCATCCCACTCAAGCTCCCTGTTTAAGTAATCTTCAGGTTTCTCTTTGCTTCGTTCCGTTTTTGTTTCTACATCTTTTTTGAGGCCTCGTAAGCGTTCTTCATCTCGCTCGTCCCAACCCTTTACATAATTTGTGCCCACCTTGCCCAAGGCGATTTTACGCGGCAGGATAAAAACCGATGCCTTTTCAGTGACACAGGCATGCTCACATAAACCACACCCCGTACAATAATCATTATGTATTTCCGGCAGCAACAGGGCATGTTTTCCGGTCCGGTCGTTTCGTTTAAACTCTTGTGTAATTGCTTTGTCCAATAATGGGCAAGCCCGGTAACAGGCGTCGCATTGAATGCCCCAAAATGCGATACAATTTTCTTCGTCAACAACGGCAATGCCCATGCGTGACTTGTTTACGTCCCAAACACGATTATTTCCTTCTTCCCGCGAAACCAATTCCTTTTCCAATGACCCACTCGGACAAACATCCACGCAAGGAATATCTTCACATAAATAACAGGGTATTTTTCTCGGCGTAAAATAGGGCATGCCCATTGGCTTGTTACTTCCGGCCACAGCCAGTTCCAACGCATCGTAAGGGCAGGCCTCTACACACAACCCACACTTGATACAGCGCTTTTGGAACTCTTCTTCATCCAGCGCACCGGGCGGCCGTAACACAAATGGCGAGGCTTTCAGCTCATATACAAAACTGCCCCAGCCTATCCCGGCAATGGCTGTTAAACCGCTGCCTTTTATAATCTTTGCCAGAAACTGTTTGCGGTCGATATTGTTTTTCTCTTTTCCCATTTAGATTTAGAAATCATTTTGAGCGTGCGGCTTGTCCGGGTCAGGTAAAAAGGATTGCGCCCCCGCTTAGAATGAAAAATTATTTCATATTAAACTTTGTAAACCTTTACGGCACATTTTTTAAAGTCTGTTTCTTTAGACATAGGACAGGTTGCGTCCAGGGTTACTTTGTTTATAAGAACACGCTCATCAAAAAACGGGATAAAAACCATCCCTTCGGGCATACTGTTTCTGCCACGTGTATTTAAACGTGATTTAACACGTCCCCGGCGGCTTTCGACCCAAACCAATTCACCATCTTTTAAACCTTTTACCGAAGCATCCTTTTTATTCATAAAACATTCTGCGTCCGGCACGGCACGATAAAGTTCCGGTACGCGCATGGTCATCGTCCCCGTATGCCAATGCTCCAAAACACGGCCTGTTGCCAACCATAGCGGATAATTTTTGTCCGGCATTTCGGGTGGGTCCATATAGGGCCTAAAGAAAATCTTTGCTTTATTTTTAAGCGGTGATTTGTCCTTGGTTTTCGGGCCGTTCAGATCGCCTTTTGGCAAAGCTTTTAAGGCCGGGCCATAAAAAGCAAAATCTTCGCCCGGGGCTGCTTTACGCGCATAAGGATCGTATTTTGCATTGAAACGCCATTGGGTTTCTTTTCCGTCCACAACCGGCCATTTTAAACCGCGTACTTTATGATACGTATCAAAATCGGCTAAATCATGCTGATGCCCAAGCCCGAATTTACGATACTCTTCCCAAAGCGCTTTTTGGATAAAAAAGCCATAACCCTTAAAACCCTCAACCTGGCGTTTATCGCCATCGGCTTCTGTGTTATAAAAACCTTCGCCAATCGGATCGGGCCAGCTGTATTTTTTGGCCTCTTTTGTGGCAAACAAAACATCAAAAAGCGTATCTGTTTTTTTATAGCCCATTGCAACCGCTTTTTCTCGTACATCGGGCAGGGTCAGTTTTCCATCAATTTTTTGTTCTTTCCATACTTCATCGATTGTAAAGTGTTTAGAAAACTCGGCAATTTGCCAAATATCGGGCATGGCATTTCCTACAGGTGTAACCTGTTGTTTCCAATGTTGGGTCCGCCGTTCGGCATTACCATACGAGCCCCACTTTTCATAGATCATGGCTGTTGGCAAGATAAGATCGGCTACTTTTGCGGAAATACTTGGATAGCCGTCGGAGACAACAATAAAATTGTCCATCTCCCGGGCTGCCTTTATCCAATGGTTGGCATTGGCTGTATTTTGCCAGGGATTGCAAACCTGCACCCAAGCCCATTTAATTTTTCCGTCTTCAATATCCCTTAAAAGCTTTGTATAATGTGAACCACTTTTGGGGTTTATTGTCCCTTCCGGCAGCTTCCAAATTGCCTCGGATGCTTTTCTGTGTTTCGGGATTTTCACAAGCATATCGGCAGGCAAGCGGTGGGCAAAAGTACCCACTTCACGCGCAGTCCCACAAGCACTGGGCTGGCCCGTTAAACTAAATGCGCCACTTCCCGGCTTGGCCTGCTTACCAAGGAGCAGGTGTACCATATAGGCCTGTTCATTTACCCAGGAGCCCCTTGTGTGCTGGTTCATGCCCATTGTCCAGAAACTTACAACCTTGCGGCCATTCTCTATATACGAATCGGCAAGGGCCTGAAGCTTGGCCTTGTAGCTTTCCAGCGATTCGTTGGGATCGCCTTTGGAGAGTTCGGCCACAAAATCAAGCGTGTACGGTTCCAGCCCTTTTTTAAACTCATCGAAGCCAATCATCCAATGGCCCATTGGCGCGGCGGCATGTTTCATTTCCATGGTATCGCCTTCTTTATAACCTTTATAGGCAAGGGTCACCGCTTCGGTTTTACTGATTTTTTTTGATACCTGCTTGGCCACAGTGTCTTTTTCGGCCTCCTTAAATTTGGGATGGTCCGGGTTTCCACGCATGCCATAACCTACATCAACATGCCCGGTTGCAAACACCGTATGCTTTTTGACATAGTCCCAATCTATGGCATCCGGTTTATTAAAGACTATTTCGTGGGCGATGTAATTCCAAATGGCCATGTCTGTTTGCGGTTTAAAAATTATCTCGGTATCGGCAAGGCCGGAACTGCGGTTTGTGAAAGTTGTGAGGTTAAAAACCTTAACCTTATCCGGGTTGGAGAGTTTGCGGTCCGTAACACGTGACCATAATATCGGATGCATCTCGGACATATTAGCGCCCCATAATGCAAATGTATCTGTCAGTTCAATATCATCATAACATCCTGCCGGTTCATCAATTCCAAATGTTTGGATAAAGCCCACCACAGCGCTGGCCATACAATGCCGGGCATTGGGATCCAGGTTATTACTCCTAAAACCCGCCTTTACCAATTTAACCGCCGCATAACCTTCTTGTATTGTATACTGCCCGGAGCCAAAAACACCC
This sequence comes from Calditrichota bacterium, assembly GCA_024277115.1. Lineage (GTDB taxonomy): Bacteria > Calditrichota > Calditrichia > Calditrichales > J004 > JABFGF01. The sequence goes on along the minus strand of JAJRVW010000064.1, from coordinate 16,269 downwards.
ACACCTGTCGGGCCAAGCTCGTTATAGGCTTTTTTAAATTGTGTGGCCATTACATCAAATGCTTTTTTCCAAGAAACTTTTTCAAACTTCCCTTTTTTATCAAACTCCCCTTTACTGTTTACACGCAATAAGGGCTCTGTTAAACGATCTGCGCCATACATGATTTTTGCGTTAAAATAACCCTTTATACAGTTTAGGCCACGGTTTACCGGCGCTTTCGGATCGCCTTTTACAGCAACAATTTTATCATTCTTTGTCGCGACCATAATGCCACATCCGGTTCCACAAAAACGGCAAACAGATTTGTCCCACCGCCAATCTTTTTCTGCTTTATTTGCGGCAGCCAATGTTGATGGCGATAGTGTTACCCCGGCAGCAACGGCGGCGCTTGATGCAGCTGCTGCTTTAATAAAATCCCTTCGCGAGAGTGCCATAGGAATACTCCTCTAAATTTTTTATTTAAGAATAATTAGCATAGTTTGATAAAAACATCACAAAGTTAATAATTAAATTTAATAAAACAAGACAAAAGAGTCTTAAATATTAATTTTTAGCTTTTTTATTGCTCGATTATAAATATTTTGTAAGGTTTAGTTTTATTTTGTGGGGATGGCAGTATTAAGAAGTTTTTTCATATCTTTTAAAGTAAATGGTTTTTTTATAACACCTTTAAAACCAAACTTCTTATAATTTGCCATTACAGGGTCATTTGAATATCCACTCGAAACATAAGCGGTTACTGCTGGGTCAATATCCAAAAGCAATTTTACAGCTTCTTTACCACCGGTTCCACCTGGGATTGTTAAATCCATTATCACTAAGTCGAAGGGATTGGCTGCATCCATTGCTTCTTTATAGATTGATACAACCTCATCGGCATTGCAAGACTCCTGTACATCATAGCCAAGTTTTGTTAACATTGTATTCAAGATTGTACGGATTGATTCTTCATCATCCATCACTAATATCCTTCCCTGGCCCCGCCCATGGTATATGTCATGGTTCACATGGGGTGTATCCTGCTTTTCTGCTGCCGGGAGATAAACATTAAACATTGTTCCCTTACCAGGGTTAGATTCCACAGTAATATGTCCGTCATGTTTGCTTATAACAGAGTACGAAACTGCCAACCCTAAACCATTTCCTGTTTTTTTTGTAGTAAAATAGGGATTAAATATATTTTTCAGGTCCTCATCTTTTATACCTTCGCCCGTGTCCTTAATTTTAAGCAAAACATAATTTTTACCTGTTATCGGCAGTGTGTGGAGTGAACCATTTACAATATTGCTCATTTCGATACTAATTGTCCCACCTTTTGACAATGCCTCTTTTGCATTTATTACTAAGTTTTGAACCACCTGGCTTATTTGTCCCTTGTCAATATCGACCAGCCACAAATTTTCATCTGCTTTAAACTGTATATTAACATTTGTCCCTGTCAGCACAAAATCTGCAGACTCACGTACAACTTCCTCCAACGATGCCGTGGCCTTTATAGGTTCGCCACCTTTAGAGAATGTTAATAATTGCTGGGTTAAACCGCGTGCCCTTAATACAGCTTTTTTTGCAGATTCCAACATTTTTGAAGCTTCGTTTTTTGCATCGATGTACATTTGAGACAACTCGATATTACCTAATATTGCCGTTAACAGGTTATTAAAATCGTGGGCTATTCCTCCAGCTAATACACCAACGGCTTCCATTTTGTGGTTTTGGATGAGCTGTTCCTGCATCAATTCTTTTTCTTTTTCGGCTTTGATGCGTTGCTTAATTTCGATACTCAGTTTATCATTAACTTCTTTAAGCACTTTATTACGTTTTTTCACGGCGTTTAACCTGAGCCGGAAAATCAGTAAGATCAGCGAGCCAACAAATAGAACACTTAATACCCTAAACCATAAGGTTTCCCAAAACGGCGGGATTATCGTAACCTTAATTTCCTTAATTTTACGGCTCCAAATGCCATCACCATTAGTTGCTTTTACTTTAAAAGTATAGGTACCGCCCTGCACATTGCTATAAGTGGCAAACTTTCTATTTGAGCTTGTGTAGAACCATTCTTTGTCCACATCTTCAAGCTTATAGGCATATTTAATTTTCTCCGGTTTTGCATAATCAAGCGCAGCAAACTCAAACGAAAAAACATAATAACTATAGGGGATGGAAATATGATTTGTATTATTGATAGTTTTGCCCAAAATCGACTTTTGGTTGGGCAAAATGCTTTTATTTAGCAATTGAAAATCTGTAAGCACAATAGGCGGTTGATAATTACTAACACTAATATCATCCGGATTAAAATAATCCAGGCCTAGTTTTCCACCAAAATAGCAAATACCATTTTCATCCATAAAAGAAACACCCGGGATATATTCCGAGTTAAGCAGGCCATCAGAATGATCAAAATTACTAAAACTGCCTTTTACAGGGTCAAACCGGCTGAGCCCATTATCTGTACCAAGCCAGAGCATTCCATTCTTTTCAGCAATTATCGAACTAATTTTATTATCGGGCAGACCATCATTCATGTTAAAAATACGATACTTCCCGTTTATTGGGTTATACTTAATAAGCCCATCCTCGGTGCCGAGCCATAACTCATTTTTACTTTTTGTATAGATGGCGAAAAAACGCCTGTCGTGGGGCAATTCTTTTTTAAATTTAATATGCCTAAATGTATGAGTGGCCAGATCAAAATAATTAAGGCCGTTCCCGGTACCTACCCAAACCCCTTTTTTACTATCTCTTTTTAAAAAATAGACTTCGTTGTGGCTAATCGAAGTAGAATCACCTTCTCTGCGAATAAATTGTTTGGTTATTTTCTGTCTGGATAAATCATACTCTGTAACCCCCCCCCAACGAGCTTCCAAACCAAATTTTATCTCCAACTTTATAAAGAGTTGTGATTGCAGAAAGGTTAGTATTGTCAATTCCGGTTTTAGGGATATTAAATTGTGTAAAGGTTTGGCTGGCCATATTAAAACGGTATATTTTCTGCTGTGCACCGATCCAGACAATGTTTTTATTTTCCTCTGATAAAAATATTTAACGAAAATATAATCCTCGTTTTTCACTTGGCTCAATTGTTTTGGCAGGGAAAAATTTAATATCATCCGTGTTGAGATTGTAAATATAAAATCCGAAAACATTGGAAAATAACAAAAGTTGTTTTCCATTATAACGCAACCCGGAAATCACTTTGACATCTTCACTTTTTAAACGAAACTTCTCACTTTTCTTTGTTACAAGATTGGTAAATTTCTTTAATGCAGGGTTATATTTGTTTATACCTTTATTTTTAGTGCCAATCCAAATTATGCCGGAAGAGTCCTGATAAATTGACCTGATTTCATTATCGTTTAAACTTTCATCGTCATTTACAAGATGGGTAATCCTATAACTTTTATTTGTTTGTGGGTTAAGAATAATTATGCCTTTTGCAGTACACACCCAGATATTATTTTCATTATCCTGTAAAAACGCATTGATAGAATTATCATTATAGCGATACCCTGTAGATTGCTGATAAAGATAACGATCTATTTTTAATGAGTTTATATTGATCCTGTTAAAACCTTCAATAGTCGCAACCCACAGAGTAGAATCATTTGAAAACAAGAGGGCACGTGTTGCATTGTCGTTTAAACTATTGGTATTTTGGGGGTCATGAAAAAAACGGTCAAATTTATTTGTTTTGGGATTGAGGCGATTTAATCCTGAGGAAGTCGCAATCCAGAGATTATGGTTTTTATCTTCAGTTATTGCCCAAACCCTGTTATCACTCAGGCTATTATCATCCTGAGGATTATTTTTAAAAATGGTAATATTTATTCTGTTTTTGTCCAGCCGGTTTAGACCACCACTAAAAGTGCCTAACCATAAATCCCCCGCACTGTCCTCAAACAAGGTTTGGACACGATTGTCACTGATGCTATTCGGGTTGTCGGGGTCATGCAAATAATGACGGGCAGTAAGGGTTACCGGGTCAAATGCATCAAGACCGCCTCCCCATTGCCCTACCCAGATAACCCCACGATGATCTTTATAAATATTGCCCGCGTTGTCTGAAGAGAGACTTGTGCTATCACCAGGTATATTTTTGTAACTTGTGAAATTATAGCCATCAAACTTATTTAAACCGTTTGGGGTACCAAACCACATAAACCCTTCATCATCCTGCAGGATTGAATAGACTGTTGAGTTTGAGAGCCCATCTTTAACGGTAAGATGTGTAAACCTTTGATTTTCGGAGAAACCATAAAGAGCATTCACACAGAAAAGTAAAATAATCGCAAACAACAAATAGCTTTTTTGTCTGGAATTAGAATAAAAATAGGGAAACATATCCTTATATTTCGGGTGTTGCATATAAACCTTTATATTAATTGGCTCATTTATCAGACTTTAAAAGATAGAATACACAATTTTTATTATTTTTAATTATTATGTTGATTTGGTAACCGGAGGCTTTGTATAACTAAATCCCACTTGTCACTCCCCGGCAAGCTGCTGAACTTGGCTATTTAACTATGAACTCCTGTTTAAAATCATCCCGCAAAAAACATGAAAACTTTAAGCAGGAATGACAATTTCTGAAGGTTATGTAAAACCTTCTAAGCGTGAATTAATAAAGAAAGGACTTTATTTTGCATGAAATTACTTCTGAAATCTTCCAAAAAAAAATAACAGGATCGCATACACCCTTTTTAGTTTTTATTTGGGCGCCCTGGTGCGGGAACTGTAAAGCATTAAAACCAATTATAGAAGAAATTTCAAATGAAATGGAAAAAAACTTTGAGATTACTTCGCTTAATGGTGATGAGAACAAAGATTTTATTAAAAAATATAAAGTTTTTGGATTGCCGACCTTGCTAATTTTCAGCCATGGACGGTTAGTCAACCGCAAAACAGGAATACAATCAAAGAAAAGTATTCTTAAAAAAATTGAAGAAAATATTGATATGACTGCTGAAGAAGCAAAGAAAAACGAAATTACCGGTTTATTTCGCTGGCCTATAAAAAGATCAAAAAATTAAGAAAAGGGGATTTCTGTTAGTACCGGGCGCAAAATTGGGCTAAACCTTTTATAATCAATTTATTAAAAAAAATTTGCATTTTTAATTTTACGTTTGTACACTAAGCCTTCAAATAATTGTACAGTGTTTTTTCAGTTTTGTGTTAGCAAGAGATTATGTTATTATCATATTAAAATAAAACTCGTTGAGGATAGACTGAAGCAAATCTATTCAAAACGATTTTTTTTTGCCCGAAGCAATTTGAGAATTCAGATGTACGAAACGTATATTTTTTTTTAGTGAGGTATTTTCATGGAAACTGGAACAGTCAAATGGTTCAATAGCGCTAAGGGCTATGGATTCATCAGCCGCGAAGAAGGCGATGATATTTTTGTTCATTACAACGCAATCAATTCTGATGGTTATAAAAAACTTGACGAAGGTGACAAGGTTGAATTTGAGGTTGGTGAAGGCCCTAAAGGTTTACAAGCTGTAAACGTTTCTAAGGTTTCTTAAACCAATTTTTAAACCCCCGGTATATATATTATACCGGGGGTTTTTTTACTTTATAATTAAAAACATCCTGTATTTAATTCTTCTTTTCTGCACGATATAAATCTGTGCATACCGTACTCTATTTTCCTTTTACAATAATTTTTAATTTTGTATTGGCTTTTACCTGATCGGATAATGCCATTGCCCCGTTCAGTAGGGCATGTTGTTCTAAATCCTCATCTTTTATGCCAAAAGATTTTAAAGCAGCCTTCAAGGTTGAATTACGTTTAACCTTCTTGATAGCCAGACGATCCGGTTTACGGTTAATTTTATTTCGGTCTGTTAAAGTTTTAAATCCCTTCATTGTAGAACTAAACGCAGATTGATAAGTCACAAAAGCCTGTTCGGCAGAATAGCCCATAAAAGAATATACATTCTTTCCCTTTCGGATAAAGTAGGCCATTAATTTTAAAACGCCCTGCTGGGTCTGAAGCGTTCCAATTACTTCTTCCGCATTTGCACCATTTACTTTTACAGATTTACGGGATAGGACTTTTAGTTTTGAATTGGTAATAAATGTAGTTGCCGCCTGTTTATGATCTGTCGCTGCTTCTAATTTAAAAACCATCACACCTTGTTCATCCGCTGCAACCATCTGAACCTGTGATGGCAGGTTGTTTACCTTCCAGCCTTTTGGTGTGGGAAACTCGAATTTTAGGCCCGGATGATAAAACACATTGCCTTCTTCAAAACCCTGCCTGGGGTCAGGCCCAAATATAAGCCCGTTAATCTGATCTAAATAACGGTCACGGTTTACAACAAACTTTTTCCCGGTCAATTTTTTTTGCCACTTTTCTGTCTGTTTTCCTACCTTCTTAACCCGGTCTACCGGATTTGGATGTGTTGAAAGAAAATCGGGTAGACTATTTCCTGTATCACCACGCATGTTATCAAGCACTTTAAAAAAATTGGCCATTTCATGCGAATCATACCCGACTTTGCTGGAATACTCCACGCCAAGTTTATCCGATTGGGTTTCATCGTCCCGTCCAAATTTGAGAAACAACAAACCGGTTGCCTGCTGGGCCAACCCTGCATATTGGTCGAACCCTTCGATTAACGCCGAACCAAGCCCGAGCCCAAGTTGCGCCAACTGTGCCTTGCTTTGTTGGTTTACGGAATGCTTTGCAGTAATATGCCCGATCTCATGCCCCATAACACCGGCAAGTTCGGCTTCGTTATTTAAGTAAGCCAAAATACCGCGGGTGATATAAACATATCCGCCAGGCACGGCAAAAGCATTAATTACCGGGCTGTCCATCACTTTTATTTCATATTTTAAATTGGGCCGGTGGGAAATTTTTACCATTTTCTGGCCAATATCATCAACATATTTGCGTAATTTCGGGTTATCATAAACACCGTACATCTGGCTGATTTGCGGATCATACTCACGGCCCATGGCAATTTCCTGGTCTTCCGAAATAAGGCTTAACTCCCTTTTGCCTGTAACAGGATTGATTGCACAACCAATCATAAACGCGGATAGTATAAAAAATGACATTACTCTTTTAAGCATTTCGTCCTCCAAAAATTGTTTCCGGTTAAAAGCAGAAAATATATATTTTTTATTCATAAATCATGTATTTTATTCAAAAACTTTGAGATTAATTTATTGCAACCAATGAAAATTATTTCCATCAAAAAAACCAAAGAATTTATTTCCTATTTACTTGATCAAATTGATAGATCTAAAGAGGATTGGTTTATCGAAAACCAGGAAATGCAATCCCTAAAAAATGAGATTACAGAATTAAAAAAGCATGTAGATATTTCCCCACTCGTTCCGTATGAAATCAAAACAAAAATTATGGATCTAAAATTTAATTTTGATGAAGTAAAACAATCCCGAAAGCAATTTCTAAGAAATTTTCTTAAACACTATTCTTCAGCAGAAGAGCGAGATAGTTACACCTTTAAGCTAAGGTTGGACAATCTGAAAAATGATCTGCAAAATATCTTGCGCTTGATTGATACACGAAAATAAAACGCCTACTTTCTTTTTCCCAAAAGCCTCTCCGTTAAATCAACACGGTCAATTTTTTTCAAAGTATTGCGGATCCAGTTCCAGTTTTCCTTTTTATACCAAAAGAAAAAACGGTGCTGCTCTTTCTTCTCACTTTTTGACCGTGCCGTATATACGGGCTTCAACGTATAAGGATGATAACCTGAATAATAAATGACCGTTGCGACCGTCATTGGTGTGGGTGTAAAATCCTGGACCTGCTCCAGGTGAAAGCCGAGGTCTTTGGTCTCGCAGGCCAGGTTGGCCATACTTTCGGACGTAGAACCGGGATGGCTGGAAATAAAATAAGGAATCAGCTGTTGCTTTAATCCGGCCTTTTCACAGATGGCTTCAAACTTCGCCTTAAAATCATAAAAATATTTAAAAGAGGGTTTGCGCATTATTTTTAACACATCATCCGAAGTATGCTCGGGCGCTATTTTAAGCCGCCCGGAAACATGGTGCTTTGCCAATTGTTCGATGTATTTATCATGTGAAGGGTCGGGGCTTTTTTTGGAGGGCGAGCGCACAAGCATATCATAGCGTACGCCACTTGAGACAAAAGCCTTTTTCACTTCGGGCAATTTATCCACTGAGCGGTAAATATCGATCATTGCTTTATGACCGGTATCCAGGTTATAACAAATTGTAGGATCGAGGCAGGAGGGGCTCACACACTTGTCACAGATCGATTGATCGATCCCCTTCATTTTGTACATATTGGCCGACGGGCCGCCTAAATCGCTGATATAGCCCTTAAAATCCGACATCTCAGTGATGGCCTTCACTTCGTTCATAATCGATCTTTTAGAACGACTGGCAATCATTTTGCCCTGATGGGCGGAGATGGTGCAAAAACTGCATCCGCCAAAACAGCCACGGTGCATATTTACCGAGTGGCGGATCATTTCGTAGGCCGGAATAACGCCACGTTTTTCGTATTTGGGGTGCGGTAAACGCGTATAGGGCAAATCAAAAGAGGCGTCGATCTCTTTTTCTGTCATCGTTTGGTAAGGCGGGTTTATTACTACAAGCTGGCTGCCATGCTTCTGTATTAAGCGATCGGCAAATTGTTTATTGGCCTCCCGTTCGATGTGCTTAAAATTGGCCGCAAATTTTAATTTGTCTTTCAGGCACACTTCATACGAGTTCAGTTCAATCGTATTCCAGTTTTTAACTTTGGGTATTTTATCACCTTCTTTAATTAAAACGGCCGTTTGCGGGATTGTTTTAAGGGAGCCAAGCGGTACGCCCCTGTCCATCAAACGCAATACTTCTCTTAAAGGTTTTTCGCCCATGCCGTACACCAGCATATCGGCCTGAGTTTCCACCAAAATGGAAGGCTTAAGTTTATCCGACCAATAATCATAATGTGTTACTCGACGTAAAGAGGCTTCGATTCCGCCCAAAATCACAGGCACATCGGGGTATAGTTTTTTTAGGATTTTTGTATAAACCGTCGTGGCATAATCCGGGCGAAAACTGCGTTCGCCACCCGGTGTGTAGGCATCGTTTTGGCGGCGGCGTTTACCAGCGGTGTAGTGATTGACCATCGAATCCATACAACCGGATGTAACGCCAAAAAACAGTCGCGGCGTCCCCAGTTTTTTAAAATCGCGCAGGTCATCTTTCCAGTTGGGTTGGGCAATAATGGCAATACGGAAACCTGCATTATAAATAATGCGGCCAATAACAGCAGGGCCAAAAGCAGGATGATCGACATAAGCATCACCGGAAATTAAAATGACATCAAGCTGGTCCCAACCCAGGTTTTCTACCTCTTTTTTTGTTGTGGGGAGCCAATCGGATACAGAGTATGTGGTTTTCATTATTGTGGATTTTTCTACAAAAAGTTAAAATGTGTTTGCCAACAAATATAAGCAAAAATGGTTTGATTATTTTAGTGATCAATTCTCACACTCAATAAAAATTACCCGAATACAAAAGAGTTTTCCGAAAACAGGATAAAGAATGAGTAATCCGATCGTCAATCAAGATGAAATATTAATAAAAAATGCCGCCATAGATTTGTTTGCCCAAAAGGGGTTTAACGAAACAACCCTGGTTGATATTTCAAAAAATGCCGGTATTTCCAAAAATAGAATCTACAGTTATTTTAATAATAAAAAACAGATTCTTTCCAGTTTGCTTGAATATATCTGGCAGCAACTGGCGGATGAAATGATTGAATTATCGGAAAACACGGCGTTGGACCCACTGGAAAAAATGGATACAATTATTGACCAGACCATCGATATTTTTGTAGACAAACCCAACCTGGCGCTGGTATTTTTTAACGAACATAACCCGGTTTTACGTGGCACTAATGATTCACTTAATGCGCACTATATAAACTATCTTAAGGCTTTTGCAAAAATTTTTGATGCGGGTGTTAAAAATGAATACATCCATCAAAACATTGATGGACGCGTATTTTTATTTTTTATCCACGGCGGTTTACGCAACCTGATTAACGAATGGGCGATGCACCATAAATTAATCCCCATGGAAAAAATTCGTGAAGGTGTGAAGTACCAAATTAAACATGGCATTCTGAAGTGGTGAATGGATTTTAGGAAAAAAAGACTTATAGACAAAACCCGCATGGGGCATTCGTCCCTGAATTTGTTTCAATTTTTACGAAGATAGAAACCCCGGTTATGTTATTGAAGACATTTTCAATCTTTCAATCTTTCAGTCTTAAAATCGTATACAAATCCACCGTTTTTTGTCCTCTCAGTATTTGCCTTTCTTTATTCATCCCAATTTTTTTTGACACATGAATTGAAGCTATATTTTCTTTTTCTATCACCGAGACTATTCGTGTAAGTTTTAAATTTGCGAACCCAAAATCGAGAGCGGCTTTGGCCATTTCGGCAGCATAGCCCCGGTTCCAAAATTTTCTTAAGACGGAATAACCCAACTCAATTTCCTCTTTTCCATCAATTTCATTTTTCATTAGGCCGCATTGCCCGACAAATTCTTTGCTTTCCTTAAAAAAACAAAGCCACATGCCAAAACTATTTTCGTTATATGATTTTAACATGTGCGCGATCCAAATTTTCGCTTTTTCCCTTTTTTGATCCTTTGTAAAAAAAGTCATAGCAGCCGCTTCATCAAAGATTTTTTCCAGGAAGGGCAAATCGTTTTCCTGCATTTCCCGAAGTATAAAACGGGGTGTTGATAAAATTATTTTTTGTGAATTTGGCAAAATTCAAAGTCCAGTTTTAAGATTGGTTTGAAATAAGAAATTATGGGGCATCTCGTACACAAACTCTGCTACAGTTTTTAGAATAAATGATGTATATCTTTAAAACTGAAACCAAGTTTCCCTCCATTGTCATTCCGTAGGAATCCTTTTTTTCAATTAAGGAATAATCATCTTTTACCAAAAAAGATTGTTACACAATGACAGCCTGGCTTAACAGACCTTCTTCCACTTTTTAAAACTGAAACCAAGTTTCAATTCAATCTCATTGTAAATCAGGAGATTTTAAACGAGATAATTTCTTTTCATCTTACAAAAATTTTCCTGATTGTCATTCCGTAGGAATTCTTTTTTCAGTCAAGGAAAAATCGTCATTAGCCGAAAAGATTGTTACACAATGACAGCCTGGTTTGGCAGTTCTTATTCCCCTTTTAGAAATCATTGGTTTCAAACGGTAAAATCAAGGACACACATCCGGCGCTTCAACTGTCCCCTTTTCAACCTTTCCCCCAAAATACTTTTTCTGAAACCACAAGGCCACATTCACCAAAGCAATCAAAACCGGTACCTCCACCAAAGGGCCAATAACCGCGGCAAAAGCCTCGCCGGAATTTATCCCAAAAACAGCAACCGCCACAGCTATGGCCAGCTCAAAATTATTACTGGCCGCCGTAAAAGAAAGGGTGGCCGATTTGGAATAATCCGCGCCAACTTTGCGCCCCATGAAAAAGGAAACCAAAAACATGATCACAAAATAAATAAAAAGCGGGATGGCAATACGCACCACATCCAAAGGAAGCTGCACGATAATCTCACCCTTAAGCGAAAACATCACAAAAATTGTAAAAAGTAAAGCGATTAAAGTGACCGGACTTATCTTTGGTATAAATTTTTTATGGTACCAATCCTTGTCCTTAACACGGATTAAAACAAAGCGCGTAATAAAACCCGCCGCAAAAGGAATCCCCAAATAGATAAGAACGCTCTCTGCAATTTGACCAATTGTTATGGCCACAGCCGTTCCTTCCAAGCCAAACCAGGTCGGTAAAATGGTTATAAAAACATAAGCATACACCGAGAAAAACAAAACCTGAAAAATGGAATTGAAAGCAACAAGGCCGGCCGCATATTCGCTATCGCCCTTGGCCAATTCGTTCCAAACAATAACCATGGCGATACAACGCGCAAGCCCAATCATGATTAGCCCATACATATAAGACGGATAATCCTGTAAGAAAATAATGGCCAGCGCAAACATTAAAACAGGGCCGATAATCCAGTTCTGCACCAGGGAAAGCACAAGGATTTTCCAGTTACGAAAAACTTTTCCCAGATCTTCGTAACGTACTTTTGCCAAGGGCGGGTACATCATCAAAATTAATCCGACTGCTATGGGGATGTTGGTTGTACCGATCTGGAATAAACCCCAGAAGTCAACAATTTTTGGGTACAAATAGCCGGAACCCACACCGACAAACATAGCAATAAAAATCCACAATGTGAGATAACGATCTAAAAAAGAAAGTTTTTTAGTTAAGACGCCCATTATTTTCCTTCATTTTTGTAGAGTCTGTTTTTATAGAAGCGATAAAAATCCTTTTTGATTTCATCACGTACACGGCGAAAAATTGCCAACACTTCATCTTCGCTTCCCCTGGCATCAGCAGGATCGTCAAACCCAATATGTAGGTTCTCTTTAACATCGCCCATAAAAACCGGGCAGGTTTCTTTGGCATTGCCACAAACTGTAATCACAAAACCCCACGGTTCTTTTATATACAGGTTTACATTTTCGGGTTTGCCGGCGCTTATATCGATACCGATTTCTTGCATCACCTCAACCGCTTTTGGGTGTACTTTTCCCGATGGATTTGTACCAGCCGAGCGGACATGTAAATTGGAATCAAAACTTTTTAAAAAGCCCTCGGCCATCTGGCTACGGCAAGAGTTACCGGTGCAAAGTAATAATATTTTTTTCATCTTTTTCCCATTGTGTTTTTAATTTTATAGTCTCAAGCTGCCGCACAGGCAAAGGCGGGACCTCTTTCAGAAGGAACCCGAAACAAGTTCGGGTTGACGACGTTGCGCAGGATAAACCAGCGTACATCATGCCGAATTTATTTCGACATCCAATCCACCCCAGTTTGCGTCATTCCGAACTTGTTTCGGAATCTTCTCCACCGAGCTATGCTCTTTCTTCTGCATTCGATGGAACCTAATCTGAATTCAGGTTGCCGGACTTGTGCGCTACGATGATAACAACCCTTTTAAACCATTACTTTCACATCACATTTATCACATTCAAACTGAATGGTTATGTGGGTTACGCCAAATCGCTCATGCAGCTCTTTTTCTAACTGGTTCAGGATCAAGCCCGTTTCACTTACGGAAATATCATCTACTTCCACATGCGCCTCTAAAAAAATATCATGTTCATCCAGCCGCCAAAGGTGGACATGATGAATGTTCTTTACAGCGTCAATTTTTTCAACAACGCTTTTAAGCTCTTTAAAAGAGATCGTATTCGGGCTGCCCATCATAATTACATTGACCGCTTCTTTTACAATCTCAAAACTTTCTTTTAAGATATACAAAGAGATCAAAACGGTCAGCAAAGGATCGACCCAATTGGCCTCCCAAAAATAAATCGCCATACCGCCAATTATAACAGCCACGCTGGAGACAGCATCGCTGAGCAAGTGTAAATAAGCCGAGCGGATATTGATGCTACCTTTCGAACCTTTTTTTAATAATAAAGTGCCTATCACATTGGCAAGCAACCCGATGGATGCCACACCTATCATCAGGCTTCCATGGATGGATGTAGGTTCTGCAAAACGCTTGTAGGCTTCGTACAAAAGAAAAATAGAAATGACGATTAATACAACAGAATTAATGATCGCCGCCAGGATTTCGGCCCGTTTTAACCCAAAAGTATATCCCGGGCTTTTAGGTTGTTTTTTTAGTTTGATGGCGATATAACTAATAATAATGGCAATGCCATCGCTAAAATTGTGCAGGGCATCCGAGATCAGCGCCAGGCTGCCGGACATAATCCCGCCAATTACTTCCACGATGGTTATTAAAAAATTTAGCATCATGGTAATAAACAAACGCCCGGTGGATGTATCGGTATTAGCATGATGGTGGTGATGGGACATAAAATCCTCCATACAAAAAACTGTGGAACGGCATATTTATTTTACTGTGAAACCGTCTCTAAAATTTTAAACGCTGCAAACATGATTGCGGTCTACGGTCGCCACCTTTTCACGGTCACTTTGTATAATTTCGTCATCGGGCAACCAGTCGGCAAGTAACGGCAATAAACGCGTAGCAAATTCATTGTTTTGCGTTTTATTTAATTCATAATTGACCCATTTCCCATCCTTTTCATCCAGAATAAAATTTACATCGCGCAGCAAAGAAAGATGTTTGGAAACCGTAGACGGGGCCAGCTCTAAAATAGCGGTAATCTCACAGACACACAAAGGCCGGACTTCCAACATTTTAAGAATTCTTACCCGGTTTGGGTCGGACAATGCCTTAAATACTTTTATTAAATCTCTCATTTGATTTTCATTTCGTTATATGGCGAAATATAGGAATAGATTTTTACCAAAGCAACCCCTCGCTTAATAATTCCCTTTTTGCCTGCAATGATGGTAAGCCGTACCTTGCTTGTATTATATGCGCCTTAAGTTTCAATTTAATATTCAATACAAGGACACAGCATGGAACCCATCCTCACTGTCGGCATCATTATTTTTACCGGTTTTATTCTGGGCGAATTCTGTACCCGTTTGGGGTTGCCCAAAGTTACCGGATATATCCTCGCCGGCATTCTCCTAAATCCGAGCCTTACACATTTTATTCCCGAAGAATTTGTTAGCCACACATCGCTTGTAACCCATATCGCCCTGGCTTTTATCACCTTTTCTGTCGGCGGTACTCTCTCTTTTTCCAAGATTCGTGCATTGGGAAAATCCATTGTTTCCATCACCCTGTTCGAGGCGGAGTTTGCTTTTTTATTTGTGGCCGGATTTTTTGTTTTACTTGGGCCTGTTGTTTTCCCGCAACCCGGATTGGCCTATTGTACCTTTTATATCCCAATCGCTATTTTACTGGCATCCCTCGCTTCCCCAACCGATCCCTCGGCCACACTCGCCGTGGTACACCAGTATAAAGCAAAGGGCGAGGTAAGCTCCACCATTATGGGCGTTGCCGCTTTTGACGATATTTTGGGGATTTTTAATTACAGCCTGGCCATGGCTGCCGCCGCCATTTTAATTTTAAACCAACCTTTTGAAGCAAACTCAATCGTAGAACCACTGCTTAGGATTTTGGGGTCCATTACTATCGGGACACTATTTGGCCTTTTGCTAAATTTTCTCACCACAAAAATTAATCATGAATCCGAAGGTGTGCTGATCTCCCTGATTATCAGTTTGCTCTCCCTCTGCTTTGGGTTGGCGGGCATCTTAGGCGCGGACGAGCTGCTATCCACCATGACCATGGGGATTTTTGTGGTAAATTATAATATAAATAAAGAGCAGATTTTTACTATGCTTGAACGGTACACAGAAGAACTGATTTTCGTACTCTTTTTTACGATCAGCGCCATGCACCTGAATTTTTCTATTTTGGCCGCCAACGGATTGGTCATTCTGATCTTTGTTGTTTTTCGGTCCATCGGTAAATACAGCGGAACATATATTGGTGCAAAAATAGCGAAGGCCTCGCCCAAAGTAAAAAAATATACCGCCGGCGGACTTATCCCTCAAGGCGGCATAGTGATTGGCCTGGCGCTGGTCATAAAACAAAATTCCGACTTTGCATCAATGTCCGATATAATTTTAAATGTGATTATCGGCGCGACAATCATCCACGAAATTATCGGCCCGGTTATTTCCAAATATGCTTTAAAAAAAGCAGGGGAACTACCGGTGAAGTAAGGAAAGAGGGAGGCAAGTTTTTCTTTACAAAACCATGCATATCGGAAGGAAGGGTTCCAAATTACATTGTGCAAATTTTATTTTTTGGGGAGGGGAGTTCTGGAAACTTACTTTTTCATTGACTGTTCTGACTATTTTAAACGCCCATATTTTTTTAAAACGGCGTTTTTTTGAGTTCTATGCCAGTTGATTATTAACCTGCCGGAGTGGTGGCCTAAGACCTGACCCAATTCTTTTGATCGGGAAGTTCCTAAAAAACGAAGGCGGTCCACTGTGGGTTGAAGCGTCCTGAAATAGGTTGACTGTTTTTAACGCTTTTTAATGTGTTTTTTACATTAAAAAGGGCTGTTCTTGTTCTTGTTTTTCAGCAGCGCTGCTGAAATTTTTTTTCGGGTAATACGCCTTCCATTTGCGCTGTAATTTACCCTGTTTTTCATTGGCCATTTCAGGTGTTAACATTTCTATGCTCCTATGGGGGCGCTGCCTATTATAGAAATTTATTATTTTAACCATCTTTCCCTTACCTTCTTT
>JAJRVW010000063.1 GCA_024277115.1 Calditrichota bacterium | reverse complement strand
TTGGATATGGAAATACTAAAAAATAAAACTGAACCGTGGGTCAAACTGGCGCGAGCGGTTTAAGTTCTGATTCCGCTACGCTTCATCAGAACTTAAACCGCTGGAAGAACAAAGTACACAACATTTAGGACTTGACTCAAATAAACTGGTTTTGAGTCAATAAATAGAAAAATATACCTTTTCTTAGTCTTAGCAACAATAATTATTGTAGTAATTTTCATTAGTGTCCGGTCAAAAGTTAAATATGCAAAATTGTAGCTCCTTCAACTTGTCAGGTCGTTTGTTTAAAATTTTATTGATCAGGAAAGAGGGTCTCCCTATATATTACTTACTCTTGTACAGGGAGATATATAACGCATTATAATGGAAAAACTTGGAAAAATATACAAGAACCAGGTGCATTAACCACTTTAAGTGATATTGCGGTTAAGAATGATTTAGTTGTTGCTGTAGGGGCAAATGGTAGTAAAGCAACTATTTATAAATAGTTAAGAAATAATTTAAAATAAATTTTGGGAGTATTCTATGATAGTACTAAAGCACTTAATTTTGTTGGTTCTAATGGTAATAACCAGTGTTTTGGCTCAAGAAAACAAAATCCAGAAAATAGTCTATTTTGAAGAATCAGAAGAAATTGTACGTGTTAAAGCTTCTGAAAACTTCATATATGCAAGAATTTACGATAGGGATATTCATCAACAAACAGCAATACTTTATGATAAGGATGGAAATGAACTATTCCATAAAACAGATTCAGATCGCAAACATATTGTATTTATTAAAACAATTGAATCATTAAACATTTTCATAGTCATTTATCAAGGTTATGAAGGAGCTATAGAAAATATTCCAGATCTAATACATGCCTATCATCTAAAAACGGGTAATTTATTATGGACTTCAAATTCCAATGGTCAGTTATATGGTAGTTCTCCGGATAACCGCTATTTAATTCCTATGAAAACACCCGCTGAAGACAGGCCCGGGAGGCTGGAGATAATAAACTTAACAGATGGAACCAAAACAGTACCTGATTTGTCCACAGTTGCACAACCGGCAGTATGGTTGGATAATGACAGAATAATATTTGCTGTCAGGGAAAAAGGTATAAATGAAAAATATGCGAATAGTGAGTATGCAAAGAAGGATAATGAACTTAGAAATCTCTCTCAACAATCCCATAAAATCCATAGGCAATTGAAAAAAGGTGAAATCTCTCAAGAAGAATTTGATGAACAATATGATGAAATTAAATCTAAGCGGTTGAGTGCAGTGAAAAGTTTAAAAGAATATGGTAATCCCAGAGCTCGTAAATATAAATCAAAGCCCAGAAGAAATATCGAAAAAGGTTTTAAAGTAGTTGTATACAACTTTAAAACGGATAACATTGAACAAGAAAAGTCACTTACAAATGAAGCCGGTGAAAATATTTTATTTGAAGATTTGGGTAACATGGGTTTTTGTCATGTGGATCAAGATAATATCTATTTATTCGGGAGAATAAAAAAAACAATAACGACTGAGCCAAAAACATATTTTTTAACGATGAATAAAAATCTTATTAAAGAAAAAGAACTCAAGCTAAATAGCATATTAACTACTGCTAAAATAATAGATGGTGAAAATGTTTACTTAAATGTTATTGATTGGTCTGATAATAAGCAGAAAATAATAAATTTAAAAACAGGCCAATATTTGCTCCAGGAAGATTTCTTAAATCAAAACCCAAAATACAAAGATGTTAAATTTACAGGCAACCCGCTTGGAAATAGCATCATTAATATTGAAAAGAAATTTACTTTTAACAACGAAACCAGATCATTGAAGGTTTTTAAATCGGAGTAGAAAATGAAACGAACTCTAATAGATTACCGTTATACTATTTTTAATATTACTAAATTTTTTGACGCGCAGGTAAGCACTTATGTATATCCCTAAAACGGAGGGTACTCCTATATTGCTCCCCCTTACTGATTTCTTCTTCTTTGGCCTTGCTTGAAAATATCTGGTGTATGGTGTCTGTGGATATAGTTTTTGTGATCGAAGTGAACAGCTTCTGGTTTATATAACGGTGCCCCAAAATAAATTTGAAATAGTAGGTTAGGTTGTTACATTTATTAAAAGAGGAAATATAACCATTCACTACGATGCAATCATAGTTGAATTTGAGCTTGTATAAAAAAGAGTTTGTCTATTTTTTTCAAGGTGATTTTCATTTCTGTTTTACTATAAACTTAACTTAAGGAAATAAGCCTTGGAATTTAAATAATTTGAAAGAACTTTCACTAGGTATAATAGCAAAGGAAATAGCAAGTGTCAGTGATCAAAAAGATTAAAATAAAAATAGCAGTTAATACGATGTTGGTATTATTGTCATTTGTTCTGGTTTTTCACCTGTTGGTTTTGTTAGGGATCATTCCTTTTAGCATCGTATGGGGCGGCCGTTTGCAAAATGCATCACAGATGTATGTTTTTGAGGCAGTATCGATAATTATAAATCTATTCATAATTTCTGCTATCGCCATGAAAGGTGTGTACATCAAACAATTTCTTAGTAAGAGAACAATACGCTTCATCCTCTGGGTGCTGGTCGTGGTGTTTTCACTAAATACCGTTGGGAATATATTTTCTGAAAGTACCCTGGAGACCATTTTGTTTACGCCTCTCACGCTAATTAGTGCTATCCTTTGTTACCGGATGGCAATAGAAAAATAGTATAAAAGTATACACAACACCTTTTAAAACGGCAAAGCACAGATTGTGCCCTTAATTTTGTGCAAAAGGCAAAGATGTGAAAAATTGCCATGTCCTTCCTAAATTTAATTTGACCAAAAATAGAAAAGCAAAATATAGGATTAGTAAAGGAAATCTAAAAAGTTTTATTGGACGATCCGGATTTTTTACGTGTGCTTGTTCAGGCGCTATCAACGCAATGAACAAGTCTTTGTTTTATCTGCCTGGGTTAAAAGAGGCTAAAAATAGTAATTAAAGTCGCAGAGATGTTTGTCAAACACTCTGTGGGCATTCTAAACTATGTGTTACACAAGATAACAAACTCAATGTGTGAAACAATGAATTCCTTAATTCAGGAAATAAAATATGCTGCCCACGGATTTAGGAGATATGATAATTTTAGAATCTCAGTACTATTCTTTTCAGGAAAACTAAAACTCTACCCACAAACTTAATTGACAGTAGACATTATATGATTAAGCGCCGTCGCCAAACAATTTTAACTTTCTTTATTCTCTTTATCACAGGTAGTTTATTTGCACAATCAAAATATACGTCTGCAGTCTCATTAAAAAGTATACGGGCCGATATTACAAGTCTGCTTCTAATCAATGGCGCATCTTTATATGGCGATGTAGATGTTTTTAAAAGGAAATCAGGATTTGCTACTTATGGAATTAGGACGGCCATTGCTATTGTGGATTTTAATTCTATCGCGCAGGGCAATGTTGAAGGTTTTCCTGTTCGTAATTTAAGCGCAGGTATTCGCGCATCAACAAAACTTTCCAGCTATCACGTAAATAGTATTCTGTCTTATGTAAATACACGTTCATTAAACAAAAGCCCTGAAAGAAAGGATGGCACTAATCTCTTACTGAATGTTGAGGTAGAGAAATATTTTAAATCCGGGCTTATTGGACTGAAACTTAAGTTTCAATTACCTGCTTTCCACTTTGATGGCGCATATAAGGGCGGTTATATTGGGTTTGGGATTGTTTTTGGCTACCTTAACGAATGAGATTATCCCTCATTCCAAATTCCCAAATTTGGAATATGCCTGAAATGAAACATATTTTTAGAAATCTGTTTCAAAATAAATGCCCCGTTTTTCCAGCTCGCCTATAAACTCAAAACCCGGTACAGAAATCTCCTGTTTTAAAACGCCGCGGTCGGTAATTTTATTTTCCACCAGCATTTGTAAAATAATTGAAGCCGGGAAAGCCGTTGTACGCATCATGGCTGTTAAACCGTTTTTCTTGTCACCGTATTCTATGGCCTGGTAAATCACTGTTTTTTCAGTGCCCTCTTTTTGCCCTTTAGCCGTAACGCGGATTAAAACTACATCGTCACTTTCGTATTGAAGCAAACTATTAAGCATCGCCTCAAACGTAGCGCGGGTGTTCAGGGATTTTCCATCTATTTCAAAAGTTGTTTTTTTATCGGTAAACCCTAAATCGATCATTGCTTTCATCAACGAAGCGTGCCCGGGATAGCGGATAGTCTTATAATCCAGATTGATGACATCTTTTTCAAAAGTTTGCGGCATGGTGGATGTACCGCCGGAAGTATAAAAGGCTTCAAGCTTTCCGAAAGGATGGGGGAAATCCAGGGTTTCAATCCCGGTCATGGAATCTACGGTTTTAATTTTGCCGTCCTCAATAATCACCGAAGGCTCAATGTATTCGTTGATCAGCCCGTGTACGGAAAAAACAAGTTTATATTTTAACGGTGTTTGCGGGGAAAGGGGCAAGCCACCCACACGGATTTGAACATCATCAATGCGCGCTAATTGGTCCATAGCATAAGCAGAGATAATTGATGTCATACCGGGCGCTAAACCACAATCGGGGACAATGCCTACCTTTTGATCTTTTGCTTTCTGGTCCAGACGAAATTGTCTTTCTACAACTGTGTTATTGCCACCCAGGTCAACAAAGTGTGCGCCGCATTCGATGGCCAATTCGGTTAGGTCAAGATTATAATCATACGGCACGGCGCTTATCACACCATCGGCCTTTTGAAAAAACGGTTTTAATTTATATAAACTGTCCGCCTCGATGCAGTGGAAATCCAGCAATGGGCTTTTAAAATGATTTTTCATCTCGTCCAATGCGGGTTGTTCACGATCGATGATATTTATCGACTTAATATTTTTATTTTTAAGCATGTCAAACACAAATCCTTGGGCCATTCTACCGGCGCCGAGTACAAGAATATTCATAACCATCTCCAGGTCTTTATAAAAAAGTTATTTTATCGATAATTTAATAAATCAGGTAAAAACTTTCTTCATAAAAATTATACCTTCTTTGTTTAATGATGCTTTTATCCGGACAGATTAACTTAGTTTCAGGATATTTTGAATAGTATTGAAAGTATTTTTAGAGTAAAAAACACAGAGAGGATTATCCTTCAAACCCGATACTTTTGTGTGTTCCATCGCAAAAGGGTTTATTGGAAGAGCCACCGCAGCGGCAAAAGGCAGCTTTCTTGCCTTCTTTGATGGTGTTGCCGTCGGCATCTTTTACACAAAAGGGGCCATTTACCAAAATGGGCCCGTTTTTCATCAGGCTTATCTCTACGGGTTCTGTGTTGTTTTCTTCCTCTTGTTTACCTTCCTTGATATATGACAAA
This sequence comes from Calditrichota bacterium, assembly GCA_024277115.1. Taxonomy (GTDB): domain Bacteria; phylum Calditrichota; class Calditrichia; order Calditrichales; family J004; genus JABFGF01. The sequence continues at coordinate 8,545 of JAJRVW010000063.1, read as the reverse complement.
GCCCTGGACGGGCATAAATCGATTGTAGCCATAATTTTTTCTGCACTCTCTGCATTCACATTTACCCACGGCTTTTTCTTTGGATCAAAAACTGATGGTGAACCGCCTACACATTTTGCCGCATGCATGCAAATTTCCGGTTTCCAAAAAACTGTGATGGATTCATTTTTATAGGTAATTGTTTTCTCTGCCATCTGTCCCTCCAATTTTCTTGATTGTGTATATTTGCATATTACGGCTTTTCCCAGTTTAAAATTCCATAAAAAATCTTTTTTGTATAACCTTTCCTTTTCTTGGTCGACATTTATATATGAGCCCAATGTGTCAATTTTAGAAGATTGAGGAAGACCTATGGATGAAAATAATAAGAAACTAATCCTTACCATCGATGATGATTTTGATACGCGTACCTATTTTAAGATCATTTTAGAAGAGAATAATTATGCTGTAATTGATGCGGAAAACGGGTTTAAAGGTTTAGAACTTTTTAAGGTAAAAAATCCTGACCTTGTTTTGCTTGATTTGCGTATGCCCGGCATGAGTGGCCTGGAAGTTTTAAAAGAGCTGACACACACGGCGCCACAAACACCGGTTATCGTTGTTTCGGCAACCGATTCCATTAATGATGTTGTAGAATCGCTGCATCTTGGCGCCTGGGATTTTATTTTAAAACCGATGAGCGCCTACACAATTTTACTCCATCGTGTAGACCAAATGTTAGAGCGTGCCCTATTAAAAAAGCAGAATATTGAATATCAGAACTTATTGGAACAGGCTTTGGGTAAGTTGCAAACAGACCTTAAGTCCGGTCAATCTATCCAAAAAAAGTTGTTGCCTCAAAATGAACGTACTTTTAATCAGTTTAAGTTTAGCAGTTTGGTTTTACCATCTCAGTATTTAAGTGGTGATTTTGTTGATTATTTTGCTGTCAACGAAAATTATACGGCGTTTTATGTCGCGGATGTTTCAGGTCATGGTGTCTCGTCAGCTTTGGTGACTGTCTTCCTGAAAAGTTTTATGACAAAGTGTGTGGATGATTGTCTGCAGAACCACAACACAAATATTTTGGATCCGGCCCGGCTATTGGAGCAATTAAATACCGGATTTATAAAAGAAAATCTGGGGAAATTTTGTACGATGTTTTACGGGGTGATAAACCACAAAAAGAAACAAATGGTTTTTTGTAACAGCGGCCATTATCCTTCGCCCATACTGAGGCAAAATGGAAAAGCCCAATTTTTAGAATCGAAAAATACACCGATTGGTATTTTACCGGAGGTCTCCTTTGAAAATTTAACGCTTCAGATAAAGGACAATTTTAATCTATTTCTCTTCTCGGATGGGATTTTAGATATTTTACCCTACAAAACCTTGGACGAGAAAATAGGGTTTTTAGAAGATGTCTCTATGTTGGATGAAAGTGCATTTCAAGATTTTATCGCGGGTTTAAAAGAAAACTCCACCGGTCTACCCGATGATATTACGGTGTTAACAATCGAAAAGGATTCCTGAAATGAGCAAAGATAAAATCTTGTTTTGTGAGAAAGAGGAAATATGTTTTATTAAACTGATCGGTGATTTGAGATATAATTTAAGCCCGGGATTTGACAACATGGTGAAAAAGGAACTTTGCAATAATGCCATATTGCAATTTATCCTCGATCTGCGCGAAACAGAATACCTGGACAGTACCAATCTTGGTATTTTGGGCATGATCGCTGCCGGCGCCCAAGCCGCGCATCATAAAAAACCAATAATTTGCGGGCCAAATAAAGATATTCTTACCATCCTGCGTTCGATGGGTTTTGATTCGCTTTTCAAGATGGAGGAGGCGTGGAACCATGGCGACATCACATATCAGGATGTGGCAGAAATTGAGGTGAATAAAAAGGAATCACGCGTAATGATTTTAGAAACGCACCAAGCCTTGGCAGAGATGAACAGTTATAATAAAGAAAAATTTGCACCCGTAATTGATGCCATCCTTAAAAAGAAAGGTTCCGGGTGATTTAGAGTGTATAATGATTTTGAGCTCTTAATCATTATCTTGTTCTAAATCCTTGAAAATTTTATGGGGACCGCTCTTAAATTTTTAAAACAATAATTTCCCTTCCCTGTTTTAATGCCTTAAACTTAATAAATCCCTTGTGATCACAAATATAAGTTTGTAGCTTTAACTAAAAACCTACCTAAATAATAAATCTATGAGGTGCATCATGTTTAAAATAAACAGACAAGTACCGATCGAAGATTTACTGTCCCGCCAAATGAATTTATGGCAAAAATCCCACATTAAATCCAAAGCAATAAAATCAGGTCTTTATCCCAATGTCACCATTTCGCGTGAGGCGGGTAGCCGGAGTAGTGAACTGGTAACACGGCTTTCGCAACGCTTAAGGTGGAAAGTGTATGGAAAAGAAATTGTTGACTATATTGCTCAAAATTCGAATATACGTAAAAATATTGTAAAGCTTTTTGATGAGAAATCAAGGAATGAGATGGATACGCTCCTCGCAACTCTTTTAAATGGCCGGACTATGAGCAATGAAATGTATTTAAAACACCTGGCTAAAACATTGGTCACGCTGGGCAAACATAGCAACGCCATTATAATCGGGCGCGGTGCAAATTTTATATTATCAGATAATATGGCCTTAAAAATCCGGCTTATTGAGGATTTTGACGACAGGTGTCGGAATTTGTCCCATAATAAAAAAGATGAACCTTATTCGGAAAAAGACTTAAGACGGGAAGATCAGGCACGCGCCTCATTTGTACATCGTTTCTTCTTTGCCAAAATCGAAGATCCGGCCCATTATGATCTTGTTATTAATTTTTCAAAAATGGATATTTCTACGGCTGAAAATGTAATAATCTGTGCATTGGAAGAAAAATATGATTTGAAGGAAACCGTGTTGAAAGGACTGGAATAAAAATATTTTATAGGTCTTTTAATAGGTATCAAACTGGGGTGGCTTTTTTAATCTGATTAATAATTTGATTGACCGTTTTATTTACATCTGCATTGGTTTCTCTGTTGTCTTTTATAAAAAATATTTTGTAAACCTTAATGGCTAAAATAGCCAGCTGTGTGTCATTTTGTGGTAAAAAGTCTTTTGGAAAAAATGACTTTTTAGTTTTTAGGAACTGTGCGGCAGCTTGTACGGCTTTTATGTTTTTATGATCATCGTCATCTCTAAGAGAAAACTTCCAAAACTCAACCTGGGAAGCAATCGCCGCTTTCTCTTTTTCATCGGTCTTGATGCCCGTGGCTGCAAACACACGGCAATCATAATTACGGCAGGTAAAAGGGCGATGCTCATAAATGGAACACGTGTCATTGATCAGCATGGGGCATTTACCTTCCTGGTCATAGCCCATCAATTTATGCCCCTTTGGCAAGCCGGGCGCGGGAAAGAGGAGTTCGTTTGGAATTGCTTTGAGGGCCGCTTTCTCCTCGGGCTTGATATGGATAAAATAGGAAGAGCGGCAACATGCATTGCACGTACCGCACGGCACATCCATAGCATCCTGATCCCGGGCTTTCTCAATCTTGTTTAACCATACCGAAAAATCACCGGCATCACATTTCTCTTGCTTCCCCATATTTATTCTTTAATCAACACATCTGCTGTCATCTCTTTGGGAATATCAATGCCAAGAAGCTTTAACGTGGTTGGCGCTAAATCGGAAAGCTTACCACCTTCAATAAGCTTTTTACCCGGCGCGTCATTGGCAATGTAGATCATTTCCACATCAAAGGTGGTGTGGCTGGTTTTTACCATCCCCGTTTCATAATCGATCATTTGTTCGCTGTTGCCATGATCTGCCGTAAGTAAAATATGTGCGTCAAGCTCCAACAAACGATCAATGACAGGACCGAGGCTTTCATCGACAACTTCCACGGCTTTTTTGGCCGCTTCAAAATCCCCGGTGTGCCCAACCATATCGGCATTGGGGTAGTTTAAAACGATAAAAGCGTAGGGATTATTTTCCAGGCGTTTCAGCAATTCTTTGTTAATTGCGGCCGATTCCATCTGTGGGAAGCTGGCAAAAGTGGCCGGGTCGATATCACTTTTTATCTCGACCTGGTCCTCATTGGGCGATGGGGTTGTACTTTTACCATTAAAGAAACTGGTAACATGCGGAAATTTTTGTGTCTCGGAAATGCGCAATTGTTTTAAACCCGCTTTTGAGATCACTTCGCCCAGCAGGTTGTCCATCGCGCCACCGCCACCCATCGCGCCCATCAGGTACTCTTCCAGTTCATCATAATAACGTGTGAACCCAAGATAAGTCACCTTGGGACGTACGCTGCGTGTACCCGGATAGTTGTCTTCTACAAAAGCTTTGGTTAGCTGTGTGGCGCGGTCTTGCCTGTAATTAAAATGGAAAACGCAATCACCGTCTTTTATGCCTGTGTAGCCGCTCATAAAATGGATAGGGATGTATTCGTCAAACATGGGCACATTGTCCGGGGTTTTATCATTTTTATAGGAGGTTTCAACCGCATCGATGGCATTGCCCATCTCCTTGCCCTGGGCTAAAACAAGCGCATGATAGGCTTTATCGGTAATGACCCAATCTTTGGCTCGGTCCATGGAATAATAGCGGCCCATCATTGTCCCGATGGTACAATTGCCGGTTTCTTTCATAATCTTGTTTAATGTGGCGAGGTACATGGGCGCGCTTTTAGGGGCAGAGTCACGTCCATCTAAAAAAGGATGGATTATTATTTTGCCTGATGGATTTTCCTTGCGGGCCTCTTTCATAATTTTAAAAAGATGGTCCTGGTGCGCGTGTACGCCTTCATCCTGTAAAAGTCCCATCAGGTGCAATTGCGAGTTGTTCTTTTTCCAGTTGGATATTAGGTTGCGCCATTTATCCGAGTCAAAAAGGGTGCCATTTTTAAAACCTTCATCGATACGTTTTAGCTCCTGTACAACAATCCGCCCGGCGCCAATGTTTAAATGGCCAACCTCACTGGAACCCATAAATCCATCGGGCAACCCCACCGGCTCACCTGAAGGATGGATTAAGGTCCAGGGATATTTTGCTTTGTATGCATCAACATTGGGTGTGTGCGCTGCCATTACGGCATTACCTTTTGGGTTTTCATTATAACCCCAACCATCACGAACGATTATACAGACGGGTCTCATTTTTTTTACTCCGGTTTTTATTTTTATTTATTACAATCTTTAGGAATTGACACAGTCTATTCATTCCACACTCATTTTGGACTGTATAGACTGTGTGTCAAAGCAAGGTTCCATGCACTACGCCTTAGGCCTATTTCATGGCATCAAGTATTGTCTCATCATTGGCCAGCCCGCCCATACCTTCATCACCATCGGCCAAAACCTTTTCAACAGGATCGATGATTGCTGTATTATAATATTGGGCAACTAAATCCAGATGATGTTTTGTCAGTCTATTGTCCCACATACGTGTGTTCATGGCCGGGGCTAAAACCAGTTTTGTCTCTCCAAGGGCGCGAATTGTGGATGTGATCAGATTGTCACAAATGCCGTTGGCTATTTTGGCCAGCGTGTTTGCCGTAAGCGGAGCAACCAAACAGGCATCGCACCATTTGGCCAGTTTTATATGCAGGACATCATCATTATTACTCCACTCATCACTGTCCTGATAGCATTTATGCTGGCTCATCACCGCTAATGCCTGTGGGGAAACAAACGCCTTGGATGCCTCGGAAACCATGGTAATCACATCGTGGCCTTGTTTTTTTAATTGTGATACCAGATTGGGAATCCGGTAAGCTGAGATGGATGATGTAACAGCGATTAAAATTTTCATAAGAATTTCCTTTTATTCTTTGTGCTCATTTGTTTGCGCCGGTCATAAAATGCTGATCTTGTCCGGCCTCGTCATGCCGCAATACAGCCGGCCTTGTCTGCTCAACAACGCTAGGATATTGAAATCCTGAATCAAGTTCAGAAAAGGCACGCTCAACATGACAGTTTATATCGAAATGCGACCACATTATTTAATACCTAAAATTCCAAAGTATAAATAACAATAAAAAATAAAATCACAATTTATCCCGTTGGTGGATGTTTGAAATTTGTGTTTTTCAAATTTCACTTTAACAATTTAGGCAACATACATCTTATTAATCACTCCGCGCGTTACCAAATGCAGGTATTTTACAAAATCCAGCAAGTAGTTTTTTCCTTCATGTTCGGCCAAATAATAAAACGGGTTCATCACGGTTGAGCGCAACACAAACAATCCTTCTTCTTCGTATTCTTTTTGGCTGATACTAAACGGGGCCAATACGCCTTTTATGGACTCATAGCTGTATTGTCCCTTGTCAAAACGTGTACGCGATATAAAATAAGGCTGTGCGTAGGGTGGCTTATAACCTAAGTCCGAACCGCTTATTGTTAGATGTTTGTAAATACGTTCATTAAATTCGTTGATCCATTTTAATGGTTTGTCCAGTTTCTTCATGTCGCCTTCAATCCAGGCCGTAGCCGTGGCAATAAAACAGACGATATTTGTGTCCGGGTCATACAGCGGGAAAAATGTAAATGGATTAACCACAGTCGTCTTCTTATCCCACACTTTAATTTCATCCTCAATCAGGTCATAAAAATTTTTATGATTTGATAAATTGCAGACCAGTTTTTTGGCATTGAGCAAGGTGGTGCGTACAATTTTTCCGTGGCCGTGGATTTCCAACGGGATGGTTTTATGCGAAAGCCAGCACGAAGCCGCCGCCGCGCCGGGCTTTGAGCCTTCTAAAATATAAGGCCCGATGGCTTCGATATGGGAATGCTCGTCCAGGTTTTTTATACCGTCCTGAATATCGGAAATGTACTGCGCCTTCTGCGCCAGAAAATCGGTGACCAGCCCGTTTTTAAAAGCAATTATCCCCGCAGGATAGGGAATGTAGCCCATTTTATGCGGATCGATTGTAACCGAATCGGCAGATTTTATCTGCATAAAAGCCTTGTAAACTTCTGGGTTGTCCCAGCTTATGTGGCATTCTTGTTGTGTCTTTTTAGGATTGGAAAGATCAAGGGTGAAAGTTTCTTTGGCATCAATTGCCCGGATGTTTTCTGTGACCTGCCCGTCAAAATTTTCCGATGGCTCATTCTCTTTTTTCTCATGGCCACAAAACAGGCTACGTACATAGCCGCCCCAGGCCGCATCGGCGTGCAGCCAAAAAGAGCGGTTTTTTTCTTTCTCAAGATTGTCGCGAATAGCCACAATCTTATGCAACGGATCTATGGCGCCTTCTTCGGTTGTACCCATCACCGCAACCACGGCCACGGTGTAAATATCATCCGGTTGATTGTATAAAGCCTCCTTTAAATAATCGCTATCCATCCTAAATTTTGCATTGACCGGAACAGGAAAAACGCTGTCCTCACCATAGCCCAATAAGTTTGCCGCTTTGTTTATGCTGTAATGGGCACTGGACGAAACATAGATGCGCGGCAATAAACCAATCTTTTTATAAATGGCAAAAAGCCCCTTATGGGCAGGATTATATGCGCTGGCATGAAAGTGGTTATTGATTTTTGGAAGGACAACTTTTTCCACTTGCCCAAGATCGAGAATAAGATATTGCGCCAGTTTTTTTATCATCTGGATGGCGCGGTCCGCTGGAAGGTGCAAAAGGTCACCGGGGCTCAGGTCATCAATTTTAGCGACCTGGCTGTTGGCGGTTTTGACTTCGAACGCCACTTTTTCTTTTTTACAAAACTCCTGGATAATCAACGGGACAAAACGTACGACACGCGCCACCCACAAAGCTTCGATATTGGCCACTGTGCCGCCGGAACAAATATGCGCCCAACTTTCATCCGGCTTATATCCGATCATGGCCGAAAGCATATTGCCGACTTCCAGCTCCAACCTAACCGTAACAGGCGCGGCCTCGTCGGTTACATTATTGGGGTTGTAAAGCATCCCGGCAAAATATCCGAGCACGCTTGGCAAGGATTGCTCGGAAAGCATGTGTGCCACATAACGCGGTGAATAAAATGGAAAATGGGCTTTCAGGTCTTTTAAAATATTATCCAGATTGGAAGTCATATAATCAAACCAGGGTTCATGCTTGCGGCGGCGCATGCGGTCTACCACGATAGGGTCTTGCGGAAAATAATTACGGCGCCAGTAAACATAATCTTCAAAAATATAGGAAAACAGATCGGCCCAGGTTTGGCTGTGCTCGCCTTTAGGCCCTAAGAACCAGGCGGCCAATGGGTGATTTTCGGTAGCAAGTTGTTTTTCTTTTGGGGGTTGCATCAATGTCCTGAATTTGTATCGATTGAATAACTAAAGATACGACATTATGTGGGTTGGCTAAAGTTTAAATATTTCAAAATATATAAATTGGGACTGTTTACTTTGACGGAAGAATACGGTGCATTCAGTCAAGTCCTAAATGTTGTGTACTTTGTTCTTCCAGCGGTTTAAGTTCTGATGAAGCGTAGCGGAATCAGAACTTAAACCGCTCGCGCCAGTTTGACCCACGGTTCAGTTTTATTTTTTAGTATTTCCATATCCAAAT
>JAJRVW010000062.1 GCA_024277115.1 Calditrichota bacterium | reverse complement strand
CCAGTTTATACTTTGCAAATGTATATTTGGCTTTTTATTCTTTCACTACTGTGTTTACGAGAGCTTTTAATCTACATACTCCTTTTTCCAAAGGCAAATCTTTTTGCCGCCTTTTTATAAAAAAAATGACCCGGGCGAAACATTGATCACCAGGGCCATTAGTAGACTCATTTTACTACTTAAATGCCAGCTCGAACAACTCTTCCACTTCATTAACAAAGTGAAAACTAATCCCTTTGCGATTATGAACCGGAATTTCCTCTAAATCGATTTTATTTTTAATGGGAATAATTATTTCCTTAATACCCGCCCGTTTCGCCGCCAATACCTTTTCTTTAATTCCTCCGACAGGAAGGACCAATCCCCTCAACGTGATTTCCCCAGTCATGGCAAGGTTATCTTTGATAGGCCTGTCAGAAAACAGGGAGTATAGAGCAGAAAACATTGTAATACCTGCGCTTGGCCCATCTTTTGGGATCGCTCCTGCAGGTACATGGATGTGAATATCATATTTCTCGTAGAACTTTGCTTCTAATTTGAATTTATCCTTGTTTGACCTGAGGAAACTTAACGCTGCACTTGCCGATTCTTTCATCACATCGCCCAGTTTTCCAGTTAAGGATAGATTCCCTTTTCCCTCCATCTTGGTGGCTTCTATAAAAAGAATATCCCCGCCGACAGGGGTCCAGGCTAAACCGGTTGCCACTCCCGGACGTGAAACGCGTTCTGCAATATCATAATAATATTTTTCAGCACCAAGGTATGTTTGTACATTCCTGGGTGTAATCTTTTTAGTCTCAACCTTTTTTTCTACGATCTCTTTTGCTATACCTCTGATAATACTGGCAATTTCCCGTTCCAGGTTACGAACGCCGGCTTCGCGGGTATATTTATTTATCACCATACGGGTGGCACCCGTTGAAAACTGGATTTCTTTTTCGGTGAGCCCATGATTCTCAAGTTGTTTTGGAATAAGATATTTTTCTGCAATTTTTGCTTTCTCTTCTTCCGTATAGCTAATCAGCTCAATTATTTCCATCCTGTCTTTTAAAGCAGGCGGGATGGGATCAATCATATTGGCCGTTGCAATAAACATTACTTTGGATAAATCAAAGGGAATTTCCAGATAATGATCTGCAAATGAGAAATTTTGTTCAGGATCCAACACTTCTAATAAAGCCGATGAAGGGTCTCCCCGAAAGTCCATTCCAAGCTTGTCCAATTCATCCAGCATTATAACCGGATTATTTGAACCGACTTTTTTTATTTCCTGAATAATCCGGCCAGGCAAGGCGCCTACATAGGTACGCCGATGGCCTCTTATTTCTGCTTCATCACGGACACCGCCTAAAGAGAGTCGGGAAAATTTACGGTTTAATGCCCGCGCGATGGAACGCCCAAGACTTGTTTTACCCACTCCCGGAGGCCCTACAAAACAAAGGATAGGCTCTTTCATATCCGATTTTAATTGACGCACGGCCAAGTATTCCAAAATCCTTTTTTTAACTTTATCCAGGCCATAATGATCTTCGTTTAAAATGGCTTCGGCCTTGGAAACATTCAGGCGGTCTTTGGTGCTTTTACTCCAGGGCATCTCAAAAATCCAGTCGAGATAGGTCCGGGTAACTGTGTACTCGCTGGCCATTGGTGACATTTTTGATAGCCTGTTTAGTTCCTTCTCTGCAACTTTTTTTGCATGCTTGGGCATCTTTAATTTTGTAAGTTTTTCGCGTAGTTCTTCAATCTCTGTTCCCTCATCTTCATATTCACCCAACTCTTTACGAATGGCTTTGAGCTGTTCACGTAAATAATAATGTCTTTGGGTTTTATTGAGCTCGCCCTGCACTTTATCCTGAATTTTGTTACCTAATTCAAGGATTTGTAATTCTTTGTTCAGTAAATAGTTAACCTTGGTCAGTCTCTCCTTGACATCCAGCATCTCCAATATTTGCTCTTTCTCTGTTACAGTGAAGTTCACCTGAGAGGCGATTACATCGGCCAGCTTGGACGGGTCTTCCGTATTCAGCACCATTACCCGGTGTTCATTTGTTAGATACGGGGTATGGTCAACAATTTTCTGAAAAATATTTTTAATATTATTGGAGAGCGCGTCAACCTCAAAATCCTGGTCTTGCGCAACCAGTTCATCAACTTTTTGCTTCACTACTGCTTCAAAATAAGGGTCCGACTTAGAAAACTCAGAAACTTCAAAACGATATAACCCCTGTACAATTAATTGTTCTCTGCCATCGGGCATTTTGAATTTTTTCAAAATCATAGCAGCAGTACCAAATCGGTACAAGTCTTCATAAGATGGTTCTTCTATCCGCCCATCTTGCTGGGAAATAAGCCCGATTACTTTTGTTTCTTCATCCAGGCCACTTAACAGGTTTAAAGATTTCTCCCGTCCAACAGCGAGGGGAATAACCTGATGTGGAAAAACGACAGTATTTCTAAGTGGCATTATTGGCAAGACTTCTGAAACAGGTGTAGAAATTATTTCACTCAATTTTATTCTCCGGTTTTAAGTTGGAATCACAGTAGATCAAAATCTATGCCAAATGATGACAATACATTTTATGGCACTTTTTAGCCAGGACTTTTTTTATTAAAGCCTAATCTATGCAATTATTGGCAGATTTCCCTGTCAGGTGCTATCGTCAAAAATGGCAGTAGAATTAAAATAATATACGCATTATTAATTTTTTTCTAAATATAATCCCGTATTTTCCCGACTGCATGTTTTGAACAATAATTAACTCAAATTAATTCTGTTTTCAATTTGCGCATCACTTTTGGTTTTCCTAATTTCAAAATCTTTAACTTAGTAACTCTAAAAAGAGTGAATAATATGTACCACGACCGGAAAGGTATTCAGGATCGGATTATTTGAACCCTGAATACAAATTTCATTCCTTGTTAATTCCGAATAAAAATGATCATTAGAAAGGATATATATGCAAGACGCTTTTAATTTACCCAAAACTTTACAGCCGCTTGGTGAACTGGCATATAATTTATGGTTTAGCTGGAACCCGGACGCAAGAGATTTATTTAGGGAGATCGATCTTGATTTATGGCGTAAAGAAGACCGCAACCCTGTGGCATTTTTAAAAAAGGCTGCGCCCGAAAAGCTTGAACAATTTGCAAACAACAACGATTTCATTCAAAAACTTGGCCATGTCCATTCTCGCTTTAAAAGTTATATCAATAACAACGATACTATTTTTAATAAAAATTACCCCAACCTTGACAGCCAGCTGATTGCCTATTTTTCTGCGGAATACGGACTGCATGAATCTTTGCCCAATTACGCAGGCGGCCTGGGCGTACTATCCGGTGACCATTGCAAAACCGCCTCGGACCTTGGCTTACCATTCGTCGCTGTTGGGTTAATGTACAAACATGCTTATTTCAATCAACTAATAAACGAAGCCGGTGAACAAACGGAAGAATATCGTGAACTTGTCCTTGATGAGTTACCGATCCAGCTTGTAAAAGATGAAAAAAATGCACCGATTCTTGTTACAGTGCCAATCCTCGACAGGGAAGTATTTATTAAAATCTGGAAAGTTTCTGTTGGACGTATTTCACTCTTTTTACTGGATACAAACGTCGAGCAGAACAATGAAGAAGACAAGAAAATCATCCATTCCCTTTACGGTGGCACACGCGATACACGTATCCAACAAGAAATAATCCTTGGTATTGGCGGGCTACGCGCGTTACGGGCTATGGGCTTAGCACCTTCTATTTTTCACATTAATGAAGGGCATTCGGCTTTTCTGGGGCTGGAGAGGCTGTATGAACTTATCAATGAGGGCATGAACTTTAAACCCGCATTGGAATACATCCGCAGCACATCCCTTTTCACGACCCATACGCCAATCCCCGCAGGGAACGAAGCGTTTGAGTTTGACATGATGGAAAAATATTTTAAGGATTTTTGGCCCCAACTGGAAATGTCGGATGATTATTTCTTTGACCTGGGACGACACCTGAATGAGCACCAACATGAGAATTTTTCATTGACTATCCTGGCGCTTAATATGGCCTATATGGCCAATGGTGTGAGTAAATTACACAGCATCGTTTCGCAAGGGATGTGGCAAAAAGTGTATCCGGGTGTGCCTATTTCGGAAGTGCCCATTGGTTTTGTGACAAACGGAATCCACACGGAATCGTGGTTGCACAAAGAAATGATCAACCTTTTTGATACATATGTTGGCAGTGATTGGCGCGAGCACATCCACGAAGAATCATTTTGGGACAAGGTAAATAATATCCCCGATGATGTTTACTGGCAAACTATGCTTACAATGAAAAAAGCGATGACCGGCCATTTGCGAAGAAAATATGAGGACCAGCTAAACCGCTATGAAAACAACGACCATGGTTTTCCGGCACCAAATGAAATTTTGGATGAAGAAGCGTTAACAATTGGTTTTGCGCGCCGTTTCGCACCTTATAAGCGGGCAACACTTTTGTTTAGGGACAAAGAGCGCATCAAAAAAATATTAAACAGCACAGACAAGCCGGTACAAATCTTATTTTCCGGCAAAGCCCATCCGCAAAACGATGCCGGCAAGGAACTTATCCGCGAGGTAAATACCATTGCCCGTGAGGAAGGTTTGAGGGGCAAAGTCACTTTTGTGGAAAACTACAGTATAAACATCAGCAGACCGCTTACTTCGGGTGTGGATGTGTGGTTAAACAATCCGCGCAGGCCGCTTGAAGCCAGTGGTACCAGTGGCCAAAAGGTGCCTATCAACGGCGGAATAAATTTTTCCGTTCTTGATGGCTGGTGGCCGGAAGGTTATAATGGTAAAAATGGCTGGGTCATCGGTAAAGAAGTCGAATATTCGGATCATTTACAGCAAGATAAAGACGATGCTGAGATGATGTACGATGTTCTGGAGAATGAAATAATCCCACTATTTTACAAAAGGGATAAAGACGGCATCCCAAAAGAATGGATCAAGATGTCTAAAGAATCTTTGCGTTCTACTTTTACCAAATTCAGCACGCACACAATGGTCTGGAATTACACGACCCAGTATTATGTGCCGGGCATCCAACGCGATATAAAATACAACGAAAACGAATATGCCAACCTGAACCGATTTACCCGTTGGATGAACCGTGTTAAACGGCATTGGCGTTCTGTAAGTTTGCATTTAAACGGTGGCTTGCAAGGTGAGGACAGCCGGGTTTTTAGCGCCGGAGAAACCAAAGAAATCAGCATAAAATTAAATGTTGGCCCGCTTAAAACCAGCGAGTTACGCGTAGAGTTAATCCTGGAACGTCAAGATGCCATTAAAGGGCATCAGCACATGGAGATTTATCCAATGGGATTGATTGGTCAAACAGAAGAGAATACTTTTGAATACCGTGCACGGGTTAAGGCCAAGCAAGACGGGTCATATCGTTTTAACTGCCGCGTAATGCCAACCCATCCGGATTTATTTTCGCAACACGAAACACGATTGATAAAATGGCTCGATTAGTTTTAACACAGAAGCTCGTTCATTTGAACGGGCTTTTTTCATTTACAGCTTCACCCGGAACTATTGAGATAATAAATATTTTCCGGTTTCACGATCTTATCAAAAATTTCCTCATTATGCGAAATCAACAAAATGGCTTTTCCATCCATTTGGCGTTGTTTTATTTTTTCGATTATTTTATGGGCGCTTCGTAAATCCAATCCGTTTAAAGGCTCGTCCATTATCAAAATATCCGTATCTAAAACCAGACTGCGCAAAATATTTATCCGTTGTTTTTGGCCGCCGCTTAAAAGCTTTATTTTCTTTTTTAAAAAAGAGGGTTTTAATTCCACATCAAACAGTTCCTGAATGCGGCGTAAAACCTTGGCCGGATTTACCTTGCGCTTTTCGGAAAGCGCCTTAAATATTTCCAGCACCGTTGCATTTTGGTTTAATGCTTCATCGGCATGCTGAAAAACCATTGATGCGCGTTTGCCCCAAATGTACTTGCGCCAAAACTCTTCCGGCGTTTTATGGGAAACATTTTGCTGATCAAAACTTAGGGACATTTTTTGTGCTTTAATCAGCCCCATAATTATTTTTGCAACAGTCGTCTTCCCCGCCCCACTTTGTGCTTTTAAATAAACCAGCTCCCCGCGTTTAACTTCCAAACCTGTTTCGGGCGATTGTAACTTACTTTTATGAAAACTTAACCTTTTTCCAAAAATCTGTATGCCGCTATGGACCCGCGCTAAAACATGCCCGGTGTGGATCGTACCCGATTCGGCCCAACGCTGCTTCTTGATCCAGTCCAGATAATCAGCCTTAGAAAAAGCATTAAGCCCGATACTGTTTTCCGAACGTACAAGTTCTTTGTACTCCAGCGCCGCAGAAATATCGGCATAGTTATTTTCCATTTCGCTAATGATGGAATAATCGTGGGTAATAATTAACACCATGAAAGGCTTTTGTTTATAACATTCCACCAGCAATTCTAAAAACAAATTTCGGAAACGGTTGTCCAGGCTCCCGGTCGGTTCATCAAAAATAAAAAGGGCCGTTTTGCTACTTTTCCCGTCCAGGTATTTTTTGATCTTTTTAAAAGCCATGGCCAAAAGAATACGTTGTTTTTCACCCCCACTTGGCCGGAAAGGTTTTGGAAAAACTTTTAACAAACGTTCTAAAAACCCGGAATCGGCGCCGCCCCACAAATGACGAATAATTGACTGCTCATCCACTTTCTTTATATTTCTTAAACTACCTTCGTTTAACTGCTGCTCCAATGTAAGCAGGGGATTTAAATGCGACGAAGGTTCCTGAAAAACAAAAAAGCCCTCTTTTTGCATAGATTTAACCGCGGGTTTATGCAGGTATTTTTCGTAGGATGCCCCATCCATTTTAACTAAAAGTTCGTCCGGATCAAGCAGGCCAAAAATAGCTTTGCTGATTATCGATTTGCCAATGCCCGATTCACCAAAAAGAAAGTTTATTTTATTTGGGGCCAAATCAAAATTATTTATATCAACAAGCGTCCGCTTCCCGGCCTTGATCTGTACGTCAAATTTGAAGTCGGTCATATATGGTATCTCCGGGCAAAACCATCCGAAATTTTATAAACGCTGAGCAGGGTAAAAACAATCAAAAAAGCTACGCTGATTCCCTGTAAGTGGCGCAAAAATAAATTTGGAAAATAAAATGGGTTTGTGAGGGTCGACCCGATGGCCAGGATATCTTGTTTGCTGTCGATCTGTGCAAGCATGCTACCCAAGGTGGAGGGAAAATTTGTAATATTTACATCGGTCGAGAGCCCCACCGATACAATAAAATCGATACTGCAAATCAGGAAAACGGTCATACCAAAAACAGCAATCAGCTTATTAAAAATATGTATCCAGCTGTTTTTATAAAGAATGTCAAAATTAATGGTGTAAAACTCCGGGATGCCGCACACTTTACTGGCATTAAAAAAATCGGTTTTCTTAAAATGCCCGATGCGTTCCAACATCAGGTCACTGATTTCCAAAAAAATAAAAAGACTGATAATAAAAGCCATCAGCACCATAAGTGTAGGCGTGGCCAGAGTGGTGTTTTCTAAAAAGCGTGTTATAAAAATATAACCGATTAATATGCCGAGGATCTGCGGGACCGACCGGATAAGGTTTATACCCGTTTTAAGGGGGAAAAAGAAAATGCCGTTAAAACGGTCTTTACTAAAATGGATGAGCATGGCGCTTAACCAGGCCATTGCCAGGGAAAAAACAATTGTTAAAAGTCCGATGAACAGCGTGTTAAAAAAGGCTGTTTCCAGCTTGCGCAAAGCAGGCGCGTTGAGAAAAATCAAATCCCACAACCAGAGCAGAAATAAGCCTGCGCCCCAGATGAGCGCCCACAATTTGTCTTTTTGAAAATAAATATTTTTAAAATCGATTCTATTCAATTTTTAGGCTTCCATTAATAGTTTCGGAATAAAAAATAAAATAGCCGGGACGAACATAAAAAATCTGTTTGACGCTATTTAAAATGTAACTATATTTTTTTATACCAATCAATCAAATAATCCCCATGCAAAAAAAAATAACGCCAAAATATTATTTACCTGTCATCGGACTAATCTTTCTCTTGTCGATTATTTTTTTGGTTATTTATCTTTTTACGCCCCAAAAAGAACCGTCCTCTATTCCGGTCACAGAAGAAAAATGCCTGACCTGTCATGAAAATATCGGCGGCCCCAGCGCGTTTCATCCGGTTGTGGCTTTGGGCTGCGTTATGTGCCACCAGGGCAATGCATCTTCTACAGACAAAGAATATGCCCACAGAAATATGCTTCACAATCCATCCGATTTAAACCATGCCGACCTGACCTGCGGCAAGTGTCATGCTGAACTGACCCACAATGTAAAACACTCCATTATGACCAGCAATGCCGGCTTGGTAGCTTCCACATTGTATCAATGGGACGAACGGGCAACACCGGACGATACGACCTTGCATATAAACGAACTGCCCGATACATCGCTGGCCACATCGCACATGCGAAAACTATGCGCAGGATGCCATGTGAACAAATTGGAAAACGACCTGCCCGGCGAGACTGGTACACGCGGCGGTGGCTGTAATGATTGCCATCTGCTCAAATCCCAAAATGACAAAAAGCATTCCACTTTTTCCGTAAAGATGGATATCCCCGTTTGCGAAAAGTGCCATAACCGCTCGGACCGTGTCGGGCTCACTTACCAGGGAAAATTTGAATCGGAAGGTTACGGCACACCCTATGAACATGGCAATACCTCATCGATGGAGCTATCCAACGGGCGCTATTTTTACAAAATTACACCGGATATTCATTACGAGGCCGGCATGGTTTGTATCGATTGCCATATTGCCGAGGACATTATGGGCGATGGCAAAAAATACACACACCTGGAGCTGGCCGTCCATATTAAATGTGCAGATTGCCATCAAATTGAAACGGAAGAGCCACCGGCAGAAAATATTGTGTGGCGCATGCTTTCGGTTAATTCCAACTTACAAATGCCTGCGGATAAAAAATTTGCCAAAACAACGCGCGGCACATTTTACAGCAATGTTTTTCAGGAAGGAGAAGATGCTATTCTGATTCGCTAACTGGATGGTAAAAAACTTATAATCCCACAAAACAAAACCAGGCCCGAATGCCAAATGCCCGGTCATGAAAAATTGGGCTGCCAGGCGTGCCATTCCGCCTACACGCCCCAATGTTACGGCTGCCACGATGTTTACGATCCCACAAAAAAGCAGTTGGATAAAGTCTCGTACGAGGAAACTTATGGCCACTGGAAAGAAGGCCGCTCCTACCTCCGTTTTGAAAAACCAACCCTGGGCATCGACAATCTGGACCGCATTATGCCTTTCGCTCCAGGCTGCCAGGTTTATATGACCGAGCTGGACGATGACCTGCAAGTTAAACAACAAAAAACATGGCTGACCATGGCGCCCTACGATCCGCATTCCACACGCAAAAAAGTGGCACTTTGCATCGATTGCCACGGCAGTATCAAACGCCTTGGACTGGGCGAAGGCAATGCCCAATTTAAGGATGGTCATTTTGAAACTCAGCAAATATATGACCCACAACTATCCGGATTGGGTGATTTTAGCCTGGAAACGATGATCAGTGAAAAAGGAGAAATACCACAAAAGATGTCGCGCCTGACAGCAAGGCCGTTTAGCCTTGACGAGATCAATAAAATATACCGGGTCAGCTTGTGCATCACTTGCCATGATCGTTATGAAGATAAAATCTATGCAAATTTCGAGAAGAGTATTAACAGATATTTAGAAGACAAAACCCTGGCTTGTTGGAATTTAGAATAATATTACTCCAGCCACTCTAAGTAGTTTTCAGAATCAATAACCGAAAAGTGTGAATCCGGGTATGCTTTTTTCCAAGCCGTGGGAATTTTTACTTTTTTGGGACTCCATTTAAATTCATACGCATATTCGGTTCCACCCCGTTCCTCAATCCAGTCAATTTCCTGCCTGTCATACGTTCGCCAAAAATAATTATTGACCATAATGCCATCATAACCCTGCTTTTTTATCCTTTCAGATACCATATAATTCTCCCAAAGCAGGCCAACATCATTTCTCATTTAGATCGGGTTTAAATTGGCAATTAACGCATTACGGATGCCATTATCATAAAAGTACCACTTGGAGTTTTTAACGACTTCTTTACGCAGGTTTTTACTGAACCCGCCAACTTTATGAAGAACAAAAACTTTTCCTAATAAATCGAGATAACGTTCAACCGTATTTTTTGCCATTCCAAGTTGTGTTCCTAATTCCTGATTGGAGACAAGACTTCCAACCTGGTAGGCTATCAACCGGAGCAGGTTAAAAACTTTACCTGAGTTTTTTACACCTTCAAACATCAAGATATCTTTTAATAAATATGAATTAACAATCTCCCGGAGATATTCAGCTTTTGGAGGTTTACCTTGTATATGCAGCAGTTCAGGGTAATTACCAAAAATTAATCGTTCACGCAGATTGTCTTTTTTTTGACTAAAATTTTCTATTTGTGTCAACTCTCTTTCGCTAATTGGGAAAAGATGAAATGTGGTTTTTCTTCCTGTTAATGGCTCGCCAATTGTTTTGCCCAACTCAAATGCGGATGACCCTGATAAAATTACCTTTAGACCGGGGATCTCATCAACCATCAGTTTTACAACCTGGCCAACATCATTAATTTTCTGGGCTTCATCTATAATAAGCAATCGAGTATCGCCTAATATGTTCTGATAATTTTTAATGCTTCTTCGTTGAAATAACTCAACGGTATTAATGTCTTCCCCATTAAACAATAAATAGGGTTCATTAACCTTTTTTAAAATTTGCTTTATCAACACCGTTTTACCCACTCGTCTGGCACCTAAAAGTACAACAACCTTATTTGGTGTTAGTTTTTTTATTATCTTCTCTTCAAGCACTCTTATTAAAAATTCCATTTTATTCCTTTGTTTTTTTTGCAAATACCGTCACTCGATTGACGCAATTTACGTAAATACCGTCACCCAGTTGACGCAATTTACATATTTAATGGGCGATGGGCAATACAAATTAAAACAAATAATCACCTTCGGTTTAAAAGATGACGTTTTTTAAAATAACGATATTGATAGCCTTTTTACAATTTTCAACAGTATTTTCGCAGGAAAAAACCTGTATAAGCTGCCACAAGCAAAGCCAATCGAGTTGTAATATATCTTGCCAGGATTGCCACAGCTCGCCTAATGCCGATTTTACTCCCGATGAAAAAGACCACCCAGCCATAATTCAAAATCCATCTTTGGATAAATGGTGGGAAGAAAAATGTATGGCCTGTCATAAAAATTATATTGACCAGTTTAAATCCAGCCTCCACTATTCCAATGCAAACATTATTAACCAAACCCGCTATTTATGGGGAAAAGATACATCGTTACAAAAAAACAACAATCACGAGGCCTGGAAAGAATTGCAAAATATTGGTTTGGCAAACGGGTATTCCCCGGCTGCGCTTGTTGATAATCTCCTGGCGAAAAAATGTATGGCCTGCCATTTTAACGCTCCTGGCAAGAATAATGCTAGCGGAAAAAAACGCAATGGCGGCTGTGCAAGCTGCCATATTCCTCTGGATCAGGACACGGGCAAACCGCTCTTTGGCCATTCCATGCAGAAAATAGTTAAAGACGAAACCTGCCTCACCTGCCATGGGAATAACCATGTGGGCGCGGATTATTACGGTTTCTTTGAACATGACTATCATGAAGAGTACGCCACACCTTTTGGGGCAGAACCACTCTTTGGCACGTTTCAGCATCGCTTGATTAAAGATGTACATGCAACTGCCGGAATGGAATGTTCGGACTGTCACCAAAAGAATAAAGGTGAAAAAGAAAAGGTGAAAAAATGTGCGGATTGCCACGGGGGATTTAAAAAGAAAAAGGATACAAGAAACAAAAAGCACAAAAAAAGAGTCACAAATAATGAAATACCCATTTTTATGACAGATGAAATTTCCCATAAAGATTTTCATAAAAATGTGGAATGCAGCGCCTGCCATGCCCAATGGTCTTTTCAGGATTATGGGCTACACCTCTTTTTAGACGAGAGCGATAATTTCCAGATGTGGGAAACACAAAAATGGCAAGGTGACCAAGCTATTATTGATTTGCTGGATTCGTTTTCGGAAGATGAACATGAACTCCTGCTGCCCCTAAGCCCTAATCGCTTAAGCGCAAAAAAAAGCAGGGGCGTATGGTACAAGGGTTGGACATTTAGAAGATGGGAAGACCCGGTTTTAGGAATTAATGAACACGAGAAATACAGTATAATCCGTCCTATGTACCAATATTATATCAGTTATGTGGATAGCAACGAAAATGTCTGGCTCGATTCTGCCATCCCCAAACGGGCGAATGGTGAACCCGGTTGGAGTTGGGATGCTTATACGCCGCACACAATCGGTAAAGGCCGGGTGTGCGAAAACTGCCACGAAAACCCTAAGGCCGTTGGATTAGGCATCAGGCAAAGTAAAAGCGAGAAAGCTGCCCACAACATCACAATCCCATCTGCCCCAATCGAGGCAGGAACGCGTTTACTTACAAAAAAAGAAAAAGAGCAATTATTATTTAAATCTGAAGTTTACAAAAAATGGCGAGCAAAGCAGTTTATGGAGAATGGCGTGGATAAATTATTTAAGACAAGGAAATATTAATCACCTCCATTTGGGATGATTCAGTCACTTATCCAAAACTTCACGTATGGCTGAAGCCAATTCGTTCATGGCAATTGGTTTTTCAATTACCTTTTCTATACCGAGGGTTTTCTGGTTTATACCTATAAGCTGATTTCCATATCCGGTCATGATAATTATAGGAATACCGGGATATATTTTTTGTATCTGCCCAGCCAAATCGACCCCTGTTAAATCAGGCATTGTTAAATCTGAAATTACTAAATCATATTTATCCGGTTGTTTTTTAAAGGTAGCAAATGCCTTTTTACACTTATGGAATAAATCAATATGATATCCAAACTTTTCGAGCATTTGACTAAGCATTTTCCCAATTACGATATCATCATCAACGACTAAGATAGATTCGTTGCCTGTTATAATACCTTTTCGTTCAGTTTTTTGGGGTTTTGACGCGGGCTCTGCCAGTGGTAGATAAACATGAAAAACGGTTCCTGCCCCGGGTTCACTATAAACAAGTATCTCCCCTTCATGTTTTTGAATAATTCCATGCACAACCGAAAGCCCTAAACCGGTTCCTTTATCTACGGGCTTTGTAGTAAAAAATGGTTCGAAAATCCGTTCCATAGTTGGTTCATCCATCCCTTGTCCTGTATCCTGAACAGTTAACCGAACATATTCTTGCTCCAGAAGGGTTGGATGTAACTTTGCTACAGCCGAATCTACTTCAACTTGTTTTAACTCCACGGTAAGTGTGCCGCCATCATTCTCCATCGCCTGCCAGGCATTTGTACATAAATTAACGATAACCTGATGTATTTGTGTAGCATCGGCTAAAATCATTCCACACGATGGGTCTATCCGTTGAACGATATTAACTGTGCTTGGGATGGATGAACGTAACAAGTTTATGGCTTCTTTTATAATTAGATGACTAAATAATGGTATCCGTTCTTTCTCTATCTGTTTACTAAACAATAAAATCTGTTCAATAAGGTTTTTGGCCCTGTTGGCTGCTTCCAATACACGGGCCAGGTTCTTTTTTAACGGATCCGAATCAGAGAGTTCGAATAAAGCCATATCCGTATACCCAAGGATAGGTGTAAGGATATTGTTAAAATCATGGGCAATACCGCCTGCAAGAGTCCCAATTGTTTCAAGTTTCTGTGCCCTG
Organism: Calditrichota bacterium; assembly: GCA_024277115.1. Taxonomy (GTDB): domain Bacteria; phylum Calditrichota; class Calditrichia; order Calditrichales; family J004; genus JABFGF01. Next base: position 18,053 of record JAJRVW010000062.1, on the reverse strand, counting down.
CGCAGCTGTTCTTCCAGTTTATTTTTTTCCACCTCCGCTTGTTTACGTTTCGTGATGTCCATAGCATAAGCGTTTATATATCCAAACTCGGGGTGGAAGGTGACTGTAATTGAGAATACTTGCCTGCCAATAGATATGTCCTTCGTCCTGCTATGCCGTTCTTCTATTTCCTGTATAAGTTCTTGCAATATGAGAGGAACAGGTTCCCCTTCTTTTAATTTCCAATCCGAAAAGGCGCCATAAGCAGCGCTATTGGCGTAAATTAACACACCATTTAGATGGAACCGCAAAACCGGGTTGGGGTTTTCTGATGGAAACTTTGCCAGGCTCCTTATTTCTTCTTCTGTTTTTTTACGCTGTGTTATATCGACCACTATCCCCCGGAAGCCGATTACATCTTTATCTTCTATAATTGGGGCCATTTTAAAAATAATAGGAAATACTGAACCATTTTTTTTCAATGCTGAATATTCAACTAGTCCAGGGTCTCTTCCTTTCAACCTTTGCACAAGATTCTCTCGCGCGCGTTCTACATCAGATGGGGCAATCAGGGAGAAACAGTTCAACCCTTTTCTTAAATCCTCCTCAGAATACCCAAAAGATAGAAAGGCGTGCCGGTTTGCGTAGATCAGGTTCATTTCGATATCGGTCTCAAAGATCGACTCAGGAAGCATTTCCGCCATATCCCGAAACCGGACTTCACTTGCGAGCAATGTTTCTGTGGCACGCACGGCACGAAGTGTTTCACAACTATACGAGGCAAGTATAGCACCAATTTCCAAATCCTGTTCAACAAAGGATGACGCAACCTTGTTATGCAAAGTTAGAACACCAATAACCTTTTCAGATTCATCTGTAATTGGAAACACCAAAAAAGAACCATTTTTATATCCCTCCCAGCCACTTCTTTTATAATTTCCCGAAGCATGCACATCTTTTTCGAGAAGGGGTTTACCATCAGTCATAACTTTTTTTAGAATAGAGTTTTCAATGAGCGGGAACGGCAAAAAGTCAGGGGCATGGCCCGGGTCTAAAGTGTGGTTCAACTTTAGACCTTTTTCTTCCACAAAGTATAGACTTCCGCCCAATGCGAACATATGCTGTCCAAACTCTTCCAATATTTTCTTACCAAGCCGTTGCGTATCGGTGCACCCTGTTAAGCCTTTGGTCGTATCAACAATCATGTGTAAACGTGCATTGATCTGTTCCAGGTTTTTATTTGATTGTTCAAGTTCTTTAGTCCGTTTATGTACCAGGCTTTCGAGATTTTTCTGGTATTGTTTATTTTCCTTCTCAAGCCTAAGACGCTCATCATCAATAGATTTAATCATAACGGCATTTGCGACGACCTTGATAAGCTGTTCTTTTTTAATTGGTTTGGTTAAATAATCAAACGCCCCGGCACGTACGGCCTCAGAAGCCGTCTCGACAGTGGGTTCACCGGTCATCATTATCACCTGAATACGTGGTGATACATCTTTGATTGATTTAAGAAGGTTTATGCCCGTAATTCGGGGCATAATTATATCGGCCAGTACTACATCAATCTCGTCTTTGCCCAATATATCCTTTGCCACAGAGGCATCTTCGGCCAATCTAACCGCATATCCTTCATCTCTAAGAAATTCCCGTAGGGTTATGCGAATACTCTCTTCATCATCTACAACCAGAATATTTAAATGCAAATTACTATTATATGATTTCATATTCCTGACCATTTTATATAGTATATCCTTTTCCTAAAAACATCGTCGTAGCAAACAAAAATATTTACAGGAAACTTTCATCCTCATCATAATTATAAATTCGTAGCCTCAAAAAGTAATTCCATCCATTAGCCATTAACAATACTTTTTATAGAACAACAAGTACTGCAATTCTTATAGTTCCCAACCATTGTCAATTGGCAGCTCTAGATAGAAACGGGTGTACTTATTTTTTACACTTTCACAAAACAATCTGCCATGATGCTCCTTCACAATACCAAGGCTTATCGAAAGCCCCAGCCCTGTTCCCTTGGTCCTGTCTTTAGTCGTATAAAACGGATCAAACATACGTTCCTTTATTACATCGGGGATTCCAGTTCCATGGTCTTCTACCATAATTCTTAACCAGCGTCGTCCACCTTCCTCGAAAGGCCTTACTGTCACATTCATTATTTTATCAGGATCGTATTGCGGGTAACGTTCATTCAACGCATCGCGCGAGTTGGTTAACAGGTTCATTAAAACTTGTTGTATTTGCTGGCTTCGACATTTAATTTTAGGCAAGCCCACTGGTATATCGAGCTGTAAATCAATCTGGTCCCGCCTGACAATTGTGCCAATAAGTGAGATTGTATTATTCAATATATCATCAATTCTCGCCGGACTATGTGACTCCTTGTCTTGTCTTGCATAGGTGAGCAAATTGCTCACAATTGTTGCAACTCGTTCTGTTTCTTTACTAATGCCCTCGGCAAATTGCCGCAGGTTGCTTGCTGGTTCAAGCCTATCACTGATGAGCCTTGCATAATTCATAATACCTGTAATTGGATTATTTATTTCGTGGGCAACCCCGCCGGCCAGCGTACCTACAGCCTCAAGTTTTTGTTGTTGGCGTAGATGGGCTTCAACTCGTTTTTTCTCTTCTTCTACTTTTTTACGTGTTGAAATATCACGAACAATTGCGGCAACAAATCGAGTAGAATGTGTTTGCCAGCTAGATAGTGATAATTCTAATGGAAAACTGCTCCCATCTTTTTTTAAACCTACATACTCACGTATTTCCCCAAGATGTTTTCCCTTTCCTGTTTTCATGGTATACTGCATCCCTTTTTCATGATCGGCACGGTATTTTTCAGGCATTAATATAGAAGCTGAACTCCCTACAATCTCATCAATTTTGTAGCCAAACATATCTTGCGCACCTTGGTTCAACTGAGTTATATTCCCTGATTGATCACAAATAATAATTCCATCAGATATGGAATCAAATAAAGAGAGAAACCGCTTTTCACTTTCAAGCATAGACTCTTCGGCTTTTTTACGATGCGTGATATCCAAAATAATTGCAGCAAACAACGACTCGTTCTGATAATGTAAAAGCTGGACATGGACTTCTACATCATAAACAGATTGGTCTTTGCGCTGGTGGATGGTCTCAAAAATTATTTTTTCTTTCTCGCCATTTAGCAGCGGCTCTATCATACGGGCAAAAACCTTGCCTGAAATTTTCGGCTTTAAATCTACAGGCGTTAATTTTTGTAGTTCTTCCATCGAATAGCCCAAGTTTTTTAACGCTGCGCTGTTTACCTGAATAAATTTTAACGTATCTGTTTTAAATAAAAATATTTCATTGAGGGAATCCTCAAAGATGCGGCTAAAGCGCCTAATCCTTTCCTCTGCCTTTTTTCGCTCAGTAATATTATTGGAAGTGCTAATGAAACCTGTATTATTTCCATCTCTGTCTTTAAGCCCCGATATTCTCACATCGAAGTATTGTGTTTCGCCTTCCGCCGTAATATACAAGCTCTCATATTGGCTCATTTTACCACTTTTGGCCACCCGTTCAAGGCAATCGATTGCTATCTGGTGATAATCCGGATGAACAAAATCAAGCTTTGATTTTCCAATAAGCTGCTCTTTTGATAAACCAGAAATCGCCCTATTGACGAAGTGGATCGTATAATCCACGTCTAACAACATGACAAGGTCGGGTAAGTTTTCCGTAAGTGATCTCCACTTTTCTTCACTGCCCTGTAATATCCTCTCGGCATGTTTACGCTCGGTAATATCACGCATAAAAGCGAAGAAAAACCGTTCGCCTCTCAAGTCCATTAATGAAGCATTTATCTCAAGCTCCCGAATATGGCCATCTTTACACTGGTGGCGGGTTTCAAAACTATCATAGCCATTTATTAAGATATTTTCGGTACGCGGCTGTACTTTCCCCCATTTTTCATCGACCTCAACATCGGCCACGTTCATCGTCAACAACTCTTTCCTCGTATAACCCACCATCCGGCAGTAGGCATCGTTTACTTCATGAATCTTGCCATCCAAGCCGATTACCCAGAAGCCATCTTTCGAAGTTTGCAGAACCAAATCATTACGGTGCATCTCATCTTTGAGGTTATTGTGGATTTCCTCTATTTCGGCCAAGAGCCGGCCAAGTTTTTTATTTCTGGAATTTTGCATGTAAAAAACCATACCCACCAATCCGATAAACAATACCCCGAAAAGGATAAATATCTCAATCACAGCTTGAGACCTTAAAGATATATCTTCATGTAGGAGAACCTCCGCTTTATCAAGGAGGCCCATAGTTTGGGAAAAGCTTTGTGCCGTTTTTACAATAAGCCTCTGGCTTTCACCATCGCCTAAAGTTTCAACCCGATTTTGCCAGTTTCCGGCAATGCGGTCAAACAAATCCTGTTCATCGCCTACCCAGATATCAAAACTTTTGGTAAGATTGTCTATAACTTGTTTAATCTCTGGTTTATATACCGCAACCATTTTAAATTCATCAAGGAGTTGCCGTCCATGGACGATTCCCTGTTCCAAGATTATCAGGTCCGTCTTTCTATAGGCTTTGTTAAGGAGGGTTGATTTTACTGAATAGATGTCAAGAAATGGATACCGTACCTCTCCGAGGATATTAACGGCTATAAGCCCTTGGCCACCATCTGCCAAACGGGATGGGATACTGCGTATATTTAAAACGGCGATAATAACAAGGACCATCGCAGAGACAATCACCGTTATCCACTTCCAGATTACTGGAAACTTCTTCACAACATTATTGTTAGTCAACATCAACCGTTTCCCCCGTTTAATGAAGATTAGCCGCTTATTGAAATATCACATAGTATCATATATAAATTACGTAATTAACAAGTGCAGGATGTACAAATATCAAAAGAAAGATGTATACCTGCAATTAAATTTAAAAACCAATGGGCATGATTGGTTTTCTATCAGATTTTAAAACCACAACCCCAAAGGTACGACATATTATTTTGACTATGTTATTTACAGAGTACTTTACAAATTATTGTCTTACTATCATGGAGCGAAACAAAAGGGCTTCAAAATAGACTTTTTTTTATTCATGACAAATTTCCCTCCACAAATAACTCCACCTATTTATTATTTATGCTTAAACTGACCGAAAACTGAACAGATTCAGAAAAAACTATTTAGATAACTTTTACATGACGAAAAACAAATAGAACATTCTAACCATCCAAAATATGATTGGAGTCCAAAATGAAACGAATAATATTTAGCTTTCTAATTATTACCACTCTCTTTATCACTCTTTTTGCCACCGGAAAAAGAGATAATAAATCGCTTTTAGATGAATTGAAAGCCTCCGCCATAACCCAAATTGCCCAGAATCAAACCCTGTTTAATACAAACAAAGACGGGTCTGTAACCGAGAAAGGCCTTACACCGGAGTGGTTTGGAAAAGCTTCGTACAAACAATTTAAAACCATGTCTAAAGGTACAACTTGGAAAATCCGGGACCTTACAGAGAACTACGATGTGAGGCAGCTCGGCGAAGCCTTGTCCATTTATCTTGCTGCTGCACGGATTATTATTGCCCGTTCACAAAGCAAAATTAACACCGATGCAGATGGTACCAAAAATCCCAATAATTTTTACCCCGCCGTTTTTGGCCGCCTAACCGCTGCAGAGTTTCAGAAAAGGACAGGCATAGATATTAAACAAACAACAACAGGCAAAGGGATGGGACCACGAAACAAGAAATATAATACGGCGGACAGCTGGGAAAAAATGGCGCTAAACAAATTTGAAACGCTGGAATCCACACGTGCATTTGGTTTTGGAGAAAACGTCACAGAAAGCGGAAAAAATTATTACCGGTTTATGTACCCACTAGAAATAAAAAACACCTGCTTAAGCTGCCATGGAAACCCTCGGGGTTCCAAAGATATATCCGGATATAAACGAGAAGGTTACGAAATACATGATTTACGTGGTGGAATAAGCGTTAAAATCGCACAAAATTAGTTCATTGTCTATAAGACATCAGTCTTGTGTTGAAAATGAGCTTACAAAAAGTAAGGATCATTATGTTTCAATCAATTAAAAATAAACTCATAATCTATTTTGGGGTTTTTGCACTGGCACCATTAATTTTATTAGGTGTCTATAATATCCTCTCAACTTCAGCAAATATGGAAGATGATATTTTTAGGGACTTAAGTGTACAATCTGAACAAAAGATTGATTTGATTCTGAGAAACCTTACCAATGTAGAAAATGATTTACGTTTTTTAAGCACCTCATTTTCTTTTCAAAACTTAATTGAAGCAATTTCTTATGATGATCCTGATGAAATAGAATACTGGACAGACGCTACTGCAAATATGTACAAAAGCTTTTCCCAGAACAATAAAAACTATCTTCAGCTCCGTTTCATTAACACACAGGGTAAAGAAGTTGTCCGTGTCGATTCCGATGGAAACAACTCAAAAATAATTCCGGATGAAGAACTGCAAATAAAGAAAGGTTCATCATATTTTGTAGAAAGTATAAAACTTAATAAAGGTGGAATTTATATCTCTCCATTAAACCTGAATAAAGAACATGGAAAAGTTCAGGAACCACACACCCCTGTAATTCGCTATGCAACACCTGTTTATGATACAAACGATAAAAAACTGGGGATCGTTGTTATAAATGTCCTAGCCAAATCATTTTTAGATAAATATGAATCCGTTCATAGTGGAGAGGCAATTCTTGTCAATAAAGATGGTTACTTTTTAGCACATCCTGATGATAAAAACGAGTGGGGATTTATGTTTCCCGGCTCTCAGGAGATGCTATCAAAATATTATGAAGCCGAAATTATTGATACATTAATCGCCGGCACAAGTGGCATAATGGAACCAGGCGATGGTACGATTTTACGCTATGCACCCGTGTATTATAACCATCAGGACAAATCTGAATATTGGGTTTCAATAATACGTGATTCAAAAGATGTCGTATTTGCCAAACTACATACTTTTGTCTACACTTTTCTTTTTCTGATTTTTGTTATCAGTGCAATTGCCTTTTTTATTGCCCTGTATATTAGCAAAACATTCAGCAATCCCATAAATCAACTTGAACAGGCAGCCGCAGAAATTGCCGATGGAAAAATTGATGTAACCCTGGATATTGAACAGACGGATGAGATTGGCAAACTGGCACAATCTTTTAACAAAATGTGTACATCCTTAAAAGAAAAAACAATTGTCGCCGAGCAAATTGCCAAAGGTAATTTAGAAGCCTCCTATACACCAACATCTAATAAAGATGTGCTTGGCCTGGCCATCGAAAAAATGACAAAAGTCCTGCAGAAAATGAGTAGTGAACTGGGTAACACAATTGATGCCCAGAGAAATGGCAACCTTGACTCACGTTGTAATACAGATGGATTTACCGGTATTTACAAGGATCTGTTAGAAGGCTTTAATACAGCTGTTGATGCCGTGGTAAAACCAATATATAAGCTTCTGGATATTTTGGAAAAATATGCGAATGGTGATTTAACCGAAACAATGCAAGAGCTTCCCGGTAAACAAATTGCAATTTCAACCGGTATTAATTCGATCCACAAAAACCTTAAAAGCCTGATCAGGGAAGGTAAAATGTTAAACGAGGCTGCCATTGCCGGGCGCCTTAGCCAACGCGGCAATGCAGATAGTTTTGAAGGTGATTACAAAGAAATTATCTCGGGCATGAACCGTACATTGGAAAACATCCTGAACCCGGTCAACGAAGCTGTAAATGTTCTGGAGAAAATGTCGCATGGTGATTTAAGAGAATTGGTAACCGGAGACTATCAGGGCGATCATGAACTGATGAAACAGTCGTTAAACAATACAATTAAAAGCCTCGGATCTATCTTCGTGAAAGTACGGCAAGCCGTCGGACAAGTCTCATCGGGCGCCCAACAGGTTTCAGATTCCAGCCAGACACTTTCGCAAGGAGCCACAGAACAAGCGAGTGCATTGGAACAAATTTCTGCCTCCATGAACGAGCTGAACAGCCAAACTGATAAAAATTCTAAAAATGCCATCACTGTAAAAGAGTTGTCCGACTCCGCAAAAACAAATACGGAGGACGGCAACAAGCAGATGCAGGAAATGGTCGATTCGATGAAAGACATCAATGAATCATCAAGTAAAATTTCCAAAATCATTAAAACCATTGATGAAATCGCTTTCCAGACAAATTTACTTGCACTAAACGCCGCAGTAGAAGCAGCCCGTGCCGGCGTACACGGAAAAGGATTTGCCGTTGTTGCCGAAGAGGTACGCAACCTGGCACAAAGGAGCGCGAAAGCAGCCAGGGAGACCACAGAGATAATTGAAGAGTCTATAACAAAAGTGAAACATGGCAGCGCGATTGCAGACGAAACAGTAAAATCGTTCGCAACGATTAATGAACTAATTCTGCAAATAAATAACCTGGTATCCGAAATCACCACATCTTCCAACGAACAAGCCAGTGGCATTAATCAGGTTAGTGAAGGATTGAATCAAATCGACCGGGTTACGCAAACCAATACTGCAAGCTCGGAAGAAACTGCCGCAGCCGCAGAACAACTGTCCAGCCTTTCCACCCAGCTAAATATTCTACTTACAGATTTAAAACTGAATAAAACAAGTACGCCAAATCTTCAAGTAAAAAAAGAACAGAAGAAAAAAGTAAAAAAAGTTGCGAAACCAAAAATATCTAAAGAATCACACGTCGAATTTGGGGTTATAGTCGAAGAAGAGTCTAAAGAAACAAATCCCAAAAACCCTTCATCCATCATTAGCCTGGATGATGATGATTTTGGAATGTTTTAATCTAAAAACGCAAAGCCCCGTAGTAACTTACGGGGTATTTTCTCATGACACCTGGTCATAATTCGCGAATACAATAACTAATCATCTACCCAAAATACTATGAATAAATTAATTGTACCGATCTTTTTTATTTTATTTTTCCAACAGGGATATGCTGGCATAAAAGCAGGCGAAAACCAAAATCTTATATTCAATGGCGATGTGCGCATCCGGGCAGAAATGGACCTGGATTCAGATAAAGATACAAAAGATGCGACCCGGGCCGATCGTGATCGTTCACGGTTTCGTTTACGCTTTGGATTTGAATATCAACAAAATGAATATCTTTCCTTTGGGGGACGAATTCGTTCGGGATCGGCCGCATCGGCTCAATCGCCACACAGCACTATGGGCGATGGATTTGTACCAAAAACCATAAACATTGACAAAGCATTTATAAAGGGAAATTATAAAAATGGGTTTTACTGGCTGGGAAAAAATTCTTTTCCCTTCTGGAAACAAAATGAGCTGTTTTGGGATGACGATGTGACTCCGGAGGGCGTTGCAATTAGTTATAAAATTAAATTGGGCGAGAACAGCGAACTAACAACAAATGGCGGGTATTTTATACTCGATAGTACCGGGGCAAATTCAAATTTTTCAGATCAGGCAAAAATGTTTGCAGGGCAGTTTGCTTTAAAAACATCTTTGGGCAAGATTCCTTTACAGGCAGCCGCAGGCGTGTTTCTTTTTAGAGAAAATCCCGCCTACATCGATGCAGCATTGGCAGACCTGGATTATTCAATTATTCACCTCGCCGTAAATATAAGCTTAAAAGATTTATTTCTTCCAACAAAATTGGGGATTGATTTTTTAACAAATACTGAAGACTACAGCGGGCAGGTTTTTAACGCCGATCAAAAAACAGGTTTTGTGGCCAGTCTAAAAACGGGCGGATTGAAAAATAGCGGGGATTGGCTTTTTTCTTACTATTATGCACACATCGAGGAATATGCCGTTGTTGGACGCTTTGCACAGGATGACTGGCTACGTTGGGGAAGCGCCACAATTGCCCGTTCCAGCAATTTTAAGGGGCACGAGTTTCGCATTGCCCGTGCCGTTGCACAAAAAAGCAATATTGTTTTCCGGCTGTACCTGGTGGAAGGTATCAAACTACGAAAACAAACCTCCACCCAGATAGAAACAGGTACACGGGCACGGTTGGACTGGAATATTAAGTTTTAAAGTTGTTTAATTCTTTCCCGGAATAATAGCGAACAGGCCATTCTGAAAGAAACTTTTTACTCAAAAGAGAATAATTTAGGTACTTAAAAGGATTCATTCAGAATAACTTTTTCTGTTTTTAATTTATAAAACTTAACGTGAATTTGATATGAAACTTTTACATCGAAAAAATTATTTTAACCCATTGTGCGAATTAGAAAAAATAGAAACAAAATAATTCCAGCTAAATTTTTACAATAGGCCGCTCCGATGGAGCTTCTTGAAAACTATTGTGATTTTTGTTCTACAAATAGAACGTCCTTACAGGACAAAATAAAAAATTCCAATAGGAATGGTCTATTTGTAGAAAAAATAAATTTCTATGTTAGTAAAAGTTCCATAGGAACGGCCTGCTTTTAAAGTTTTACAGCTATTATCAACAAATATGCCATTCTAATTCGCACAACGGGTTATTTTAATTATAAGAAAGGCATATTAAAAACAACGCACACCTAAGCAATTTCTGCTTATTTATAAGCTTTTCAAGTCCCCTCTCTTGTAAGAGAGGGGACTTAAGGGTGAGTTCCAGAAAATTTATACTAAAATAAATGTTTTCTTTAGATCAAACTCAGGTTAAACTTAAAAATTTAAGCCCCCAACTAAAATCAACAGCCCTCGTCTACTTTCTTTGAAGCCTTCTTCCGTCTCCGTTTAACAGGTTTTGGTTTATCGATCTGATTATCCGATGCCGCCACAACATTATTAGTGCCCATCATTACAGGCCCGGCCGCTTTGCGAAATTGGAAAGTAAACATCTCATCGTCAATTGCCCCATCATCCGGTTTTGGTGGATTGCTAAAAACATTCACCCAATGGTTCATCCCACCATGTAATACAAATAAATCTTCATAACCGCGTGGCCTAAGCAACAACCAGGCCTGTCCGGCCTGTGTATTGCCGTTGGAAACAAGAATAATGGTTTTTTCGCTATCGAGAATATCATGGGTTTCCGGTGCAAACAATGTCTCGATTGGTATAGAAACAGATCCGGGAATATGATACTTTTTGTAATCATCCAAATTTCGGATATCAATAATCTGAAAAGAAGGGTCTTTATCGATAATCATGTGGGCAACCTCTTCGGCTTCCATATAATTACTTTGGTTATGAAGCTGATGAACCAGTTCATGGGTTGTAATTTTGTTTACATGGATGTCGTCAATAGGCGAAAAGGCAAGGATAATCCCCATAATGATCAACGAACCGAACCCTATGTTTTTTGCTGATAAGTTCATTATGCCTCCTCTTCTCTAAATTTATTTTCGAGCCACTCACCGCCATAAAACATACCAATGGCCAGAAGAATGACAAGAAATACGACTACACCGGTAGAAAGGTTGAACAGCTCCGGCAGACGAATAGCGCCCATATTACCGGAGAGAAAAAGGTCTTCTACCCAAGGGAACATTTCTCCAAAAATAAACATGCCAAACAATGCGCCGCCCAAAAAGAAATAAGCATCGATGCGACCCGTAACAGCGCCAACAACCGAAGTGCCGGGACAGTACCCGCCAACAACAAAACCCACACCCAAAATAAGACCGCCAATAACCTGCGCCCAAATATAGGTCGGATTTATATAAACCGCCGTCATATCGATCCAGCCAAAAAGCGTAAAGAAAGCCAACCCGACCATAGCCACAACAATGGAGGTAAACATTACTTTTAAAACGGTCATATCACGAAAATAAAATTGTAACGCCAGCTTTTTACTCGAGCCAAAACCAGCGCGTTCCAACCAAAAGCCAAAACTTACGCCAAGCAACAAAGCAATGATAAACCCTGTTCCTTCGCTGAAATAATCAAATTTATAAAATGGTGCCATTTTTAAATCTCCAAATTTTTAAGAAACAAGGCTCAAGATTGTAAGATTAAAATCCGGGTTCACACTACTCCCCACGTTTTTCTATAATCTTTTTTTTATTATTTCTTTAATCTTTATATCCTGCTTCTTTAATCTTTATTCTTTTGTTTTATATCCATTGTTTCCGAACAAACCAGGCCATTGCATAGCCTCCGGCAAAAACGGCAAACATAAAAGCCCAACCGCCAACCGCCATGGTCGCACCACCGGTCAATGCCAATCCGCTTGTACAGCCGCGTGCCAATCGTGCGGCAAAACCCATAATTGTACCGCCCGTAAATGCCAAAATAAGCCGGCCCTTGTTAGAAATCCGTGGCCCTTTACCGATTGTAAACTTTAAACGTCCCGCTAAAGCGCCCGACAAAAAGCCGCCGACCATTACACCGATAATTTCATACACAAGCCAATTGGAAAGCGGGTTTAAAGCATATTTGGCAAAATAAGGATTTGCTGCTACATGACTGGAAGCAAACAATCCCAAAAACCACACTTCAAAACGCATCATTGCGCCCGATGCACCCAAACCACGCCCCATAAGCACGAAAGCCAACAATAATGTAATTCCCAAGCCGATGCCGCTAAGATAAGGCGGCCAATACTTTTTCTCTTTCATTTTTCTTAACTCCTTTACTTTATTCCGCCATGCTGAACGAAACAGTTTAGTGAATACTCCACATATTTGGGCGGGATGTCTCACTACAATCCCCAGTGAAATCATTCGTTCAACATGACATCCAACTTCTATTCCATAAATTTATATAACCAACGCGAGGACTGTCCGGCATCCACAACAATAAAACGTAAAATCAAACCACCGATCAGAACCAAAATCGCCGGTAGTTTTGCCGGAACATTAATTCCTTTCAATTCCATAATCTCGATTAATAAAGGAAAGGCCAAGCCAAGCCAGACAACAAAGGTCCAGAAAACAGCTGTATAAGGTCCACCCAAAAACATATCTGCCGCCTGGATGCCAACCGAGGTACTTGCTAAAAACCCCATAAACATGTGGATAATCAGAAATATCTCGATACCAATTAGAACCATGTCTACCTGGCTATACCTTTTCCTTTCAAGTTCATTTTTACTAAACAACATTACAAAAGCCGCGCCCGTTGATAAACCGGACACAAGAAATAATGGCCCTAAAATGGAGGTATTCCAAAATGGGCGTGCGTTAAATGCCGAGAGTAAGATGCCCGTGTACATACCTAAAATTGCAGATAAAAATATAAGCGACCAGGCCATCCACCTTCGGTATTGGATAAGCAGGTCAACTGTTTTTTCAATAATTAAGAATTTCCAATCCCACCTTGGGAAGACATCTTTCATCCAGGTGGCAGCCCAAGCTGTACTTAAAGGAAAAATTACCCCCAGCGTCCAGGCGCCCCAACTCATTGGCGATTCCCAGCGGATTGTTGTGTACAGTTTCCAAAAATATAATTTGTGTGATAAGTCCAACATTAAGGCCCCCAAGCCAATCGCCAGCAAAGGCGGCACCCACATGGGCGCAATTTTAATACCGGCCTTAAAAACATTTTCGCGGCCACGCAAATAGAAGATGGCCGAGAAAAATAAAATCCCTGCCGTAAGCCCGCCTAAAAAAAGATAAAGCGGGATTTCCCAGCCCCAGGCATGGAGTACAGGATCAACACCAAGGTTCATTCTTCCAGATGTAATTGTTGTTTCGTTCATTTTTAACTCCAATAAAAATTGAATTGATGGAATAATGATTCATAGGTTTATGATTTTCCAATACATCAATTCAAATATTCAATTATTCAGTTATTCGTTTCATACTCTTACAATAAATAAAACACATGTGGTTTGGTACCCGCTTCCGGGATTAACGTTTTGTGTTTCCGTGTTTTTAACGCTTTGGATATGTCACTGTTTTTGTCATCAATATCACCAAAAATCATGGCCGTTGTGGGGCAAACACTAACACAAGCCGGTTGCTTGCCATCCTTTACCCGGTGCAGGCAAAAAGTACATTTGTCCACATAACCTTCTGGATGGACAAAGCGCGCATCGTACGGGCAGGAAGCAATACAAGCTTTACAGCCGATGCAATCATCATGCTCCACCATAACAATTCCGCCCTCGGCAATATGGCTGGCACCTGTTGGGCAACAACGCACACACGGGGCATCCTCACAATGGTTACAACGCTCAGACCGGATTTCCAATGCCAGATCGGGATAGGCTCCAATGGTTTCTTCCACGATCCAATCGCGGCAGTAACCTATTGGTACATTATTTTCAGTTTGGCAGGCCACGACACAATCCGAACAGCCTACACATCTTTTGGTATCAATCGCCATTGCGTAGCGCATTATGCCACCTCCCTTCTAAAAGTCACAAAATTAACACGCATTCCCGTGCCGCCCATAATCGGATCAACATTAATTCTCGAAATGAGGTCTGTATCATTTGCGCCTTTATTAAAGGACCGTGCCATCTGTTTTTGCGTGTGGCCAAATCCATGCACCATATAAACACAATCATGGCGGATTCGCTCGGTCACCTTTGCACGCACTTTATTACAAATTGCGCCGTCCTGGTTTTCCAGAACAACATATTCCCTGTTTTTAATGCCCCACTCTTTGGCAACTTTCGGGTTTATCCAAACTTCATTTTCCGCCATCAAGTCATTTAAATTTGGATTATTGGTTGTGCGGCCAAAAGTGTGCATCGGGGCGCGACCGTAAATTAGCCGATAATATCCATCTTGCGGTTCTTCGTGTTTTGTAAATTTTGGGATTGGGTCAAAACCGGCCTCGGCCAATGCCGTTGAATACAATTCAATTTTCCCGGTCGGTGTGGCAAATTCAAAATCCTCACCATCAAGGTAGTACAATTCATTTTCATTATTTGGCAGGTGCTTTACACCCAGTTTTTTCATTTCTTCCAAGCTGCTACCGATCGATTTTAAACGCTCATCCAGGTAACTTTCCATTGTTTCGTGCGGGAAGTATTGGCCCAAGCCAAGTTTTTTTGCCAATTCCCGTGCCATCCAATATGCGGGCTTGGTATCATATTTTGGTTCAAAAGCGGGCGCGCGCAAGGCCACATTTGGCGATCGGCCCGGAGAAACCCGCAGGTCGTCATATCGCTCCAGATAAGTACACTCAGGCAAAACAACATCGGCATAACCTGTAATTTCCGCAGGCATTATATCGATAGCCACAAGCAAATCAAGCGCCTGGATGGCCTGCAATGTTTTTTCGGGCTGGGGCAAAGTAGACAACAGGTTGGTGCCGTAAACAATCCAGCCCTTAATATCACAATCCCGTGTAAGTGTTGGGATTGTCGCATCACAAATCCCCTGCGATATGGCCAAGCTTGCCATCGGGAACTTTCCGTCATGGGCATCGCGCCAATCGCGTTTTGGTTTGGGATAAGCCGGGTGCTTTGGCTTGGGAACATGTGCTTTGGCCGGGGCATAAAATCCGCCGCGGCGTCCCCAACTTCCAAGCAGGGCATTTAAGATTGCACCGGCCCGTACACGTTGTGTATCATCGCCATACCAGGTTACGTGCCTGCCGGGATGGACTAATGTTGCGGGTGCATTTTTAGCCATCTCACGTGCCGTTTCCCGTATAATATGCGGTTTAATTGTTGTGATAGGATAAGCCCATTCCGGTGTATTTTGCCGAACAGACTTTTTTAACTGTTCAAAACCATAGGTATATTTTTCAACATATTTTTTATCATAAAGCCCTTCTTCAATGATCACATTGATCCAGGCCAACATCAGCGCCAAATCGGTAGATGGCTTAATGGGCAGCCAATATTTTGATTTACTTGCCGCAGTGGAAAAGCGCGGGTCGACTGTTATGACCGCAGCCCCACTTGCCACAGCTTCGGTAAACTCCTGCACCTGGCCATTATGCATGTTCTCGCCGATATGGGAACCAATCAACACCAGGCATTTTGAATTACGGATATCTGTGCGCTCGGGCGAGCCGACTGTTTCCCCATAAGTTAACATGTAAGCTTCTTCCCTTGGCCCGCGGCATTGGGCATACGAAGGCGCTGCGATATTATTGGAACCGAAAGCCCGCAGCATATTTTTAAAATAGCTTCCACCCGATCCATGGGTAAACATGGCCATACATTCCGGGCCATGCTCTTTTTTGATTTTGTTCATTTTCTCAACAATATAATCAAAAGCTTCGTCCCAACTTGCTTCACGGAAGACTTGTTTACCGCGCTCTTCCACACGGATGAGCGGTGTCTTTAGCCTGTCAGGATCGGTATACGCGCCGATGCCGCCCGTTCCACGCGGGCAAAAACGTCCATTACTGTGCGGATCATCCGGGTTGCCAACAATTTTCCAGGCCTCGCCATCTTTCTTATGCACCCATCCGGCACATTTCCAGAAACAAATCTCACAATACGTTGGCGTTACGCCCGGTATTGCAGTCGATAATATTTGTTTGGAGTCTATTTGAAACGGGGAAAAAGCTTGCAACATGGATGCGCCTGCAACCATGCCACCCGCCCCAATCCCGGCAATCTTTATAAACTCGCGCCTATTCATTTTGCCCATTCTTACGGACCCTCCAATAAGTATTTAAAATAGTTTTTATATCAGAACAATCGGATGACTCCAAATAGACATTGCATGAATGACAATCCGCTGCAGAGCAAATCTCGCCCTTTACCTCAACCAGCCAACAGGGTTTTGTAGAAGTAGTGAAAGCGTCACAATTTGTGCGGTCTTCGTCGGAACACGGTTTTAACTCCCAACAGGGAATAGCCGAGAGCATCATGCGGATACCGGCCAGGTTTAGCCCTTCTTTCCCGATCATCCGCCGGATACATTCAATGCGTTTTATATCCGACTCAGAATATTGGCGATGTTTCCCTTTGCTTTTATGCGGAATAATTAGCCCTTCGGCCTCATAGAGCCGCAAAGTTGCCACAGAGACGCCGAACATTTGCGCAACCACACCGATTGGATATAAAATTTGTTTTGTTTTCATGCCTATCTCAAGTAACCGATGTAGGTATTTCTACATTGGGCGGTGTAGAATTGCAAGATATGTGCCAAATTTCACAAACACATAAACCTTTAATAATTAAGGGTTTACTCTTTTTATTATTTTTAAAGTTTCTTATTAGTTGGAAATGGGTTAGAATCTATTCCCAGATGTGAGAATCAAATGGAAAAATCCTGCCTATAATTAGTTTACAGGCAGGATTTAGAGGAAATTGTTTAGTAGAGGTAGCCTAAAGATAAATTCCAGCGGCTGTAACTGGTAAGACTGTTATTAAAGGCAACCTGAACCCTAAAACCTGATTTATGTTTAAGGTTTATCCCAAGAAAAATGGAGTTAAAGGATACCAGGTTGCTGTACGAATTTGAATACAATTCATGTTCAGCCCCTTCTGAAGAAGAGTTATTAAAAGTTGTTTCTGACATCCTGTACAAATAATGCACCGTATACCCGCCATTTAGTTCAAACCAATTTGTTGGGTAATAATTTACATAAAACGGAATTTTTAAGTGGCTTCCTTTTTCTATCGTTTTTTCGACAGGATTTAATGATTTATCTAAATTAGTTGACCGATACAATAAAATTTTCCTGGCATCTACGTAAGAGTAGTTACCAATCAGTGCTGCAAATAAATAAAGGTCATCCATTTTATGCTTTACAACATAGCCTGCCCCAAAATCTATAAACAGGTTTCCAAGATTAATATCCCCCGCATCGCTAAGCGTGGCGGATTGGGAATAATAAACTGAATCGTCCTGGGCCCTTTCTTCCAACAATGATTTATAAAAATCGTACTTCCTGTTTTCTGTTGCGTAAAAACCATTCATGTGAATAAAAAAATTATCATTTTCCGTTATTAATTTTGCTTTTTGCTGAAAATAGGACCGGAAATGAAAAATATCAGGTTTGCTGTTTTGAATATTATAATACTGTCAAGTCCTGAAATAGGTTTACAGTATTTTATTTACTAATTGTTCTTTTTCTCTCCAATTATCCTTTCTGTTTGGTTCTGAAAGGACCGAACAGTTTTCCCTGTTTTGCGAAGCAAAAACAGGGGCGCGGGGGCGGT
>JAJRVW010000061.1 GCA_024277115.1 Calditrichota bacterium | reverse complement strand
TGACCGGGCAGCCAATGGCAAACGTATGGCCATCCTCGATATCAGCGGCGCTATTATTGAGGGAAAACTAAGGGTAAATATAAAATACGCGCACACTATGTTTAACAGACAAACCATCAAAGCCTTATGTACAGATTACCAAGCTTCCCTGACCGGCTTAATCGAACATTGTAAAGGGCCGGGAGCAGGCGGCTACACCCCCTCGGATTTTGCGGAAGCCGGACTGGACCAAGACGACCTCGATGACATTTTGGATGATTTGGATTAAATTATGACAGAATCAAAAAACACACCAACACCTATCATGGTGTCGGGCTTACAGCGCTCAGGAACTACCTGGACAGCAAAAATGATTGAATTGGCCAAAGAAATGTTTATGGTTGTGGAGCCATTTAACCTTCAGCGCGAGGTATTACACCTATTAAAACTAAAAGCAATGTTCCAGTGGTGGCCGGAAGTAGACGAAGAAAGGTTTTGGAAACTACGGAACGGTTTTGGCTTAAAGTTCACCAAAGATGAACTTAAGTTATTTTATAAAGAAAATACACAATTTAAATATCATTTTTATCATTTTCAGAGACATATTTTCTTAAACAGAAAACTCAGTAAAAACATGAAACCAGTCATTCAGGATCCCTTTGCAATATTTATGGCGCCATGGCTTAACAAAACTTTTGGGATTCAAATGTTGCTCATTTATCGTCACCCAGCGGCTTATATAAATAGTATGAAAAGGATGCAGTGGGGCTTTAATTTTGATTGGCTCGCTTCACAACCAGAATTGCTGGAAAAACGTTTATATCCTTTTAAAGAACAAATTTTAGAGCAAGCGTCACGCGGGTTTATCCCATTCGAAATAGAAACACAATGTCTTGTTTGGAAAATATTCACATCTTCCATTCGCGATTATCAAAAACAGTATCCGGGCTGGCTTTATTTTAAGCATGAAGATTTATCATTTTCACCCATTGAGTCTTTTAAAAATATATATGAAAACTTAGGCTTGGAGTTTAACGATTCGATCATTCAAAAAATTAAAAATTTTACCGGTGAGGGAAATCCTGCCAATGCAAAAAAAGATAAAATGCATACCCTCAAACGCGATAGTCGGGAAAATATAAAATCTTGGAAAAAACATTTATCTGAGAAAGAAATTGTAAAGATTCGCCAACTCACAGAAGATATAAGCTGTACGTTATACTCTGATACCGATTGGTAATAATCACCTAATTTGGCCAAATTATAAGTAAGCGTTAAGGAAAAACCAAGAACATGAACAAAGCAAAACAGAAAAATATTGAGGCTATTTACCCCCTTTCGCCCATGCAGCAAGGAATGCTTTTTCACGCATTGTACGAGCCGGGTTCGTCGGTTTATTTTGAGCAAACCTATTTTAATATCAATGGCGACCTGAATATTGATAATTTTAAGCGCGCCTTGCAGGAAACACTCAACCGCTATGCCGTATTACGGACATCCTTTATATGGAAAAAATTGGACAAGCTTCTACAAATCGTTCACAAACAGGTCGAGCTTCCTTTTATTTATGAAGACTGGCGTTCCAAAACGGCCATGGATCAGGAAAAAGAGTTTGAAAAAATATTGTCCATGGAACGGCAGCAAGGCTTTGATCTCGCCAAGCCGCCTTTGGTCCGTGTTTCGTTATTTCAGACAGGTGATAATTCGTATAAGTTTTTATGGAACAACCATCACCTCCTTTTTGATGGCTGGTCAATGCCCGTCATTTTTAAGGATGTATTTACCTATTACGAAATGTTCAGGCTCGGAAAAGAACTGCCCCTGCCAGCTACAAGGCCCTTTCGGGATTATATCGGCTGGTTACAAAAACAGGATATGAATGCGG
This sequence comes from Calditrichota bacterium, assembly GCA_024277115.1. Taxonomy (GTDB): domain Bacteria; phylum Calditrichota; class Calditrichia; order Calditrichales; family J004; genus JABFGF01. Next base: position 22,246 of record JAJRVW010000061.1, on the reverse strand, counting down.
CCAATATATTCTGGTCAAATAAATTAAAAGGCTTTTACGCCCCAACGCCGCTTGGATTTAAGGAATCTCAAAATGAACATCAAGGTTATGGTACAATCCATTTTGAAATTGAAAAGGAAAATACCGAAAAATTGACACTGTTGGCAAACTCTGCCCACGTTACTCTAAACACTATTATCCAGGCAGCCTGGTCAATAATTTTAGGACGCTATAGCAATGAAACGGATGTTGTTTTTGGCGCGACAGTTTCCGGGCGGCCACCGGAAATCCCTGATGTTGAATCCATGGTTGGACTGTTCATAAATACTTTGCCTGTCCGTGTTGATTTATCCGTGGACTTAACGGTAAATGACCTTTTAAAAAATATTCAGCACGAAGGTGTAGAACTGCGGGATTATGAATTCAGTCCCCTTGCAGAAATACAACGCTGGAGTAATATTGAAAATAACGCTGAACTATTTAACAGCATTATTGTATTTGAAAATTACCCGATTGAGAAATCCATGCAGGAGCAGAAAATAAGTATTTCTGCCAGTGATTTTAATTCATTTGAACAAACCAACTTCCCGCTTACACTTGCCGTTGCTGCACGTGACTCCATGCATGTTCAATTTGCTTATCAACAAAGTTTGTTTTCTAAACAGGGTATAGAAAATATTTTTGAACGGTTAAAAAATATACTCCTGGCCTTTGTTGAAAACCCTAATAAAAAAATCAGCTCTGTTTCTTTATTGTCCCAAGATGAAAAGTCACACATTCTGGACGATTTTAACCAATCCCCATTTTTTAGCACCCCAACGACAATTATAGAAATGTTTGAAAATGTAGTTAAAGAGCTGCCTGAGAAAGCAGCCTTGGTGTTTTATGAACCGGGCTACAATAATCCTAGCGAACTGACATATAATACCTTGAACATAAAGGTAAACCAATTTGCGCATTATCTTTTAGATCAGGGTGTTGGCCTTGAAAAAAAAGTAGCTATTTCAATCAATCCGTCTTTTGAAATGATAATTGCCATTTTAGCTACGCTTAAGGCGGGAGGCGCTTATATCCCGATTGACCCTGAATACCCTTCAGAACGTATCGATTATATTCTTGAGAACTCAGAGATAGATATCCTTATTACTCAAAAATCGTTGGCGCACAATTTCGCAAATATTAAGTGCCCGATCCTGATCGATACACAAGAAAAAGATTTTTTAACTTACCCAGAAACTAATCCTGGTATTTATCCCGATCTTGAAAACCTGGCATACATGATCTATACCTCAGGATCTACCGGCAAACCAAAAGGGACAATGCTCAGCCATAAAAACCTGGCCAGCTTTGGCGCCCACCAAACATCTCAATTCGGCTTTGATGAAAAATCCAGGGTTTTACAATTTGCCTCTATAAGTTTTGACGTATCCATTATTGAAATCTTTGGTTCATTTTCTAATAAATCGACCCTGATATTAGCCGACCGGGCACAAATGGCTCCTGGGCAGGAATTAGTCTCTTTACTAAAAACCGCCAAAATCTCAACCGCCATTATCCCGCCATCAGTTTCTTCTTTAATACGAGATGAAGATTTTCCAGACTTAGAAAGACTTGTTTCCGGCGGCGAAGCCATTTCTCCTGAGTTGGCAAAACACTGGTCCACAAAAGTTAAATTTATAAATGGTTATGGCCCTACTGAAGACACCGTTTGTTGTACCCAATACAAAGAAGATGATTTCCGTGATTCAGTCCCGATTGGAAAACCGTTAAATAACACTAAAATTTATATTCTCGATTTCAACCAAAATGTTGTGCCGACTGGCATTCCCGGGGAACTGCATATTAGCAGCACTGGTTTGGCGCGGGGCTATTTTAAACGGCCTGACCTTACCGCGGAAAAATTTATCCCCAATCCCTTCTCTAAAGATGAAGGCGACCGGATGTATAAAACCGGTGACCTGTGCCGCTATCGGGAAGATGGCAATATTGAATTTATAGGCCGGATAGACAACCAGGTTAAGGTGCGTGGTTTCAGGATAGAATTAGGCGAGATTGAACATGCTGTCAAAGAAATTGAAGGGATAAATGACTGCGTGGTTATTGTCCGGAAGAACTCTGTCGGCGAAGCGCAGATTATTGCCTACTACATCCCGGCAAAGGATGCGGATTTGGATATAAAAGAAATTAAAGGTGCGCTTCAGCTAACTTTACCGGATTATATGATTCCTGCGGCTTTTGTTAAAATGTCGATTTTCCCCTTAACAACACATGCAAAAATCGACAAAAAAGCTTTACCCGAACCCGAATTTGAAAGCACACTAAAGTCATCCGAATTTGTAGCGCCAAGAAACGCCGGGGAAGAAACGCTTTCCGTGATTTGGTCGGGTATCCTAGGTACTGAAAACATTGGTGTTTATGATAATTTCTTTGACTTGGGCGGTCATTCTCTCCTTGCCACAAAACTTATTGCGCGTATCAGGGAAGCTTTTAATATTGAAATCCCCTTACGTACTGTTTTTGAAAACAGCACTATTGATAAACTCTTTCAACAGATTGAGATTTTACGCCGGCAAGATGCCAACCTGCACATACCGGAAATTAAAGCCATTGACCGAAACGCGGATATTCCGGTTTCACTGCCACAGCAACGGCTTTGGTTTATCGACCAGTTTAGTGAAGGCAATTCTGTTTACAATATTCCATTCACCACAATAATAAATGGGGCGCTGGATACAGAATCGTTTGAAAAAAGTATTAACCGGGTTATCACAAGGCACGAAAGTTTGCGCACACATTTTATCAATATAAAAGGTGTCCCGTTTCAAAAGATCACTGAAGAAATGGATTATGTTTTGCCCGTCACAGATTTAAGCAAAACAAACCCGGATGACCTTCAGACTGAGATGCTTCGCCATGCCTCAGAAATTACAAACTGGCAATTCGATTTGGGCAAATCACCACTTTTTAAGATTGAGCTGTTAAAATTTGCGCCTCAAAAATATTTGTTAGCAGCGGTAATGCACCACATTATTTCCGATGGTTGGTCGATGAATATCTTGATACAGGAGATTTTACAGAATTATCGGGCCATCACACTCGGTCAACCGGAAGAGCTTCAATTGCCTGATTTAAATGTTCAGTATGCCGATTTTGCAGCCTGGCAACAAGATTGGATAAAAGGCGATTTCCTTGAAAAACAAGTTACTTATTGGAAAGATCATCTCGGTTTAAACCCTGAAGTATTGGAGCTCAATACAGATTATCCACGGCCTGCCATACAAACTTTTAATGGCAAAGATATTAATTTTATTATTGATGAAAATATTACAAACAAAATCCGCGCTTATGGCAAAAAAGAAGGTGTTACCAATTTTGTAACCTTAATGTCTGCTTTTCAAGCTTTGCTGCATCGCTATTCCGGACAAAATCAAATTTTAGTCGGTTCACCTGTTGCCGGCCGGCACCATGCCGCAACCCAAAACCTTATTGGATTTTTTGTCAACACATTGGTCATAAAAGCCGGATTTGACCAACCTCAATCCTTTAAAGCTTTAACAAAGCAAGTGCGTGAAAACGTATTGGATGCCTACGCGCACCAGGATATTCCGTTCGAGCAATTGGTAGATGCCTTAAAAGTAGAACGCGATATGGCGCACTCCCCTCTTTTTCAGGTGGCTTTTGTGGCACAGGATGCCATCGGCAAATTACCGGAAACAGATGCCTTAAGTTTTGAGCCTTTTGAGACAGGAAGCGTTGTGGCCAAATATGATTTAAGCGTTTATTTTACCGAGTTGGAAGACCGGATCGGTTTCCGTTTTGAGTATAATAAGGACTTATTTAAAAAGGAATCGATCGAACGCATCGCGGAGCATTACAGGCTTTTGCTACAACAATTTATTGAGGAGCCCAAAACCCGTGTTGACCGCGCAAACCTGATCACAGAAGAAGAAAGCAAGTTTGTTGCCGTGTTTAATAAAACGGAGAACCAATTTGACAGTGACCTGTGCGCCCATCAGCGATTTGAAAAAATGGTTTTGGAAAATCCGGTCCATACTGCCTTGTTTATTAATGATGCAACGCTGACTTATGATGAATTAAATCAAAGGGCAAACCAACTTGCGCGACACATTTTGGAATATGGCGTAAAAGCGGATGACATTGTGGGAATCCATATGGAACGTTCCTTTGAAATGATCATTGCTATGCTGGCCATTTTAAAGGCCGGCGCCGCTTATTTACCTTTGGACCCGTCTTATCCTGCCGAGAGACTAAAATATATGATGGAAGACTCAGGGCTTAAAGTTTTATTGACTGACCAGGATGACAGTTTGGCCACAGATCAGGATATTACCATTTTAAACTTTGCCGGGAACAGTACGCTTTCTTACGATACGGCAAACCTTAATCTCGAAGTAAGCCCATCCAACCTCGCTTATGTGATTTATACATCCGGCTCAACGGGAAAACCCAAGGGCACCATGTTATCACACACGGGATTGGTAAACCTGGCCAATGAGCAAAGAAAAGCTTTCTCGATTGATACAGAGAGCAAGGTTCTGCAATTTGCATCGTTAAGTTTTGATGCGGCTACGTGGGAAACTGTGATGGCCCTTTTAAACGGCGCATCGCTGTATTTGGTTGACCGTGAAATTATTGCATCCGGGGAAACCCTTGTAAAAACCATCAAAGAACAAAAAATTACAACCGTCACTTTACCGCCCTCCGTTCTTGCTGTTTTCCCGCAAAGCGAATTGCCGGATTTGAAAACGATAATCACAGCGGGGGAAAAGTGCCCTGTTGATTTGGTAAAAAAATGGCAACCCGGGCGTAATATGGTAAACGCCTATGGGCCGACGGAAACAAGTGTTTGCGCCTCGATGTATTTTACCAACGCCGAAGAACAATTTGATCCGCCCATTGGTAAAAGTATCGGTAATTTCCAATTACATGTTCTTGATAAAAACTTTTTTCCTGTACCTGTTGGTGTAAATGGAGAGCTTTGTATCAGCGGCGTTGGATTGGCCCGTGGTTATTTAAACCGGCCTGTTACTACAGCCGAAAAATTTATTCCAAATCCATTCTCGGAAATCCCCGGTGACCGTTTATACCGGACGGGCGATCTCGTAAAGAGACGGGCCGATGGATTGATCGAGTTTGTGGGGCGTATTGATTATCAGGTAAAAGTACGCGGGTTTAGGATTGAGTTGGGCGAGATAGAGTCGGCCATTAACGATTGTAAAAAAATAAGCGATCTGTTTGTTACCGTTCGTGAAGACATTCCCGGCAATCAAAAAATTGTAGCCTACCTTGTGGATGACAAAAACAGGGACATCGTTGCCCTAAGAAAAGAACTCCTAAAAACTTTACCGGAATACATGGTGCCCTCGGCCTTTGTTTTATTGGATGAAATACCCTTGACGCCCAACGGAAAAATCGACCGAAAAGCTTTGCCTGCACCTGAGCAAGACCGCAGCCAGCTTAGTAAAAAGTATGAAGCGCCACGTAATGAAAACGAAGAAAAACTGGTCCAAATTGTATCGGAACTGTTGCATGTGGAAAAAGTCGGGATTCATGATAATTTTTTTGAATTGGGCGGACACTCGCTCTTAGCGACCCAGTTTGTCTCAAAAATACGCGAAACCTTCGCCCTGGAACTACCTTTACGAAAAATATTTCAAGCGCCCACGGTTGTGGCCATCGCCGAGGCATTATTAGGGCCGGATGCGCGGCAAGCCGATGACGATGAACCACAAATTGAAGCGTTGGAACGCAGTGGGGACGAAGACCTGGAAAGTTTGCTGGGCGAGCTTGAAGGCCTGTCCGACGAAGAAGTGCAGGCTATGCTCGGCTCTGATGAAGACGCAACAGACGACAACCCGGAGAATAATGACTGATCTCGCCAAAACCCTCGCCAAATTATCTCCTGAAAAGCGTAAGTTACTGGAATTAAAGCTTAAACAAAAAGGGGCAAAGTTTAATTCTTTTCCGCTTTCGTTCGCCCAGCAACGGATGTGGTTTTTAGACCAGATGGAGCCCGGAAGCCCGGTTTATAACATCCCGGTGGCCTGGAAAATCAGTGGTGATTTTGATATTGCCATCTTTAAAAAAGCTTTGGATGCCATAATTAAGCGCCATGAAATTTTGCGTACAAATTTTGTTACCATCGCCGGTAAAGGGATGCAGGTAATTTCCCAAAAATCTCAGATAGCCATTGAAACGCTGGAAACATCTTCTTCGACGCCAGGTGGAAAAGAAAAAATCGAGAAGCTGGTCCGTGATAAATTCCGCGCTTCTTTTGATTTGCAAAAAGGGCCATTAGGCGCAGTCACTTTAATCAAAACAAATCCCGATGAATATATTTTAGTTTTTGTCATGCACCACATCATTTCGGATGGCTGGTCTATGGGCGTTTTGATCAAAGAGTTTCAACATTATTATCAAAATATTCGTGCAGGTAAAAACAGCGCCCTTCCCCTGTTAAAAATCCAATATGCCGATTTTGCCCAGTGGCAACATAAATGGCTAAAAGGCGAACGTTATGAAAAACAACTGGCATACTGGAAAAACCAAATCGACCCGGATGCGCCGGTTTTAAATTTACCGACAGACAAGCCAAGGCCGGCCATTGCCAGCAATAATGGCGCGCAGGAAAAATATACCTTCCCCAAAGAACTTTCTGTAAAGTTAAACGCCCTTTCCAAAAAAGAAGGTACAACGAACTTTATGACACTTTTGGCCGCTTTTAATATCCTGCTCTCAAAATATGCACGCCAAAAAGATATATCCGTGGGAATTCCCATTGCCAACCGTAACCGCGCTGAGATAGAAGGTTTGATTGGCTTTTTTGTCAATACGCTGGTTATCCGTAGCGATCTGTCCAACAAGTTGACGTTTAATGAATATTTGGGCCGATTAAAAGAAACCAGCCTAAATGCTTTTGCCAATCAGGATTTACCTTTTGAAAACCTGGTGGAAACCTTGCAGCCCGAACGCGATATGAGCCATACGCCGCTTTTTCAGGTATTTTTTGTCATGCAAAATAGTGTCAATAGTGGTGCGGCAAGCGAGTCCGAAATAAGTATTGAACCGTTGGAGTTTCAAAATAATGTCGCTCAATTTGAGCTGACCCTGACGATGGTTGAGCTTGAAGATGGTTTGGGCGCCGGATTTGAATATAACACCGATTTATTTGAAAAAGAGACCATCGCGCGCATGTTCGGCCATCTTCACCGTATTTTAGAGGCGATTGTAGAGAACCCTGAAATTGTACTTGATGACATTTCCTTGTTAGATTCGGCAGAACATAAAAAAATTATTTCTGATTGGAACCAGACCAATTACAAACTGCCTTCTGATACCGTTCTGAAATACATCGGAGAACAGGTAAAGAAAACACTGCACGCCGTAGCTGTGGTTGATGGCCCGAATAAGTTCACCTATCTGGAGCTTGATGAAAAATCAAACCAATTAGCGCATTATTTAATTAATCAGGGCGTCCGGGCGGAAGATATAATTGGACTTAGCATCGACCGCTCGTTTAATATGATTGTGGCATTGCTGGGCATCCTTAAATCCGGCGCGGCTTATTTACCTTTAGACCCCAATTACCCCGAAGAACGCCTAAGCTTTATGATGGCCGACTCCTCGATCGCGATTTTAATCACCCTGGAAAAATTAAAAGACAGCTTTGGGCAGGATTTTATCAAACCGATTTGTCTCGACGCAGATTGGCCGGTAATTGAAAAGGAAACCAAAAAAAGCGTTGACCTGGAAATATCAACGCTAAACCGGGCATACATCATTTACACTTCCGGTTCGACCGGAACGCCAAAAGGTGTGGAAATTTGCCATCAATCCGTTTTAAACCATAACCGCGCCGTTATTAAAGATTTTAGCCTGTCAGCGTCAGACAAAGTCCTGCAATTTGCCACAATAAATTTTGATGCTGCCGTTGAAGAAATCTTTCCTGTGCTGCAAACAGGCGGCGTTTTGGTTTTAAGAGGGACAGATGTTCTCATCTCTGCAAAAGAGTTGCTTCAGTTAACTGAGCGGGAGCAGCTTACCGTTTTAGATTTACCGACAGCTTACTGGCATCAATTTGTGAATGAGATAGATGCACTCAATGTGCCCATACCCAAATCTTTGCGTTTGGTTGTTTTAGGCGGCGATAAAATTTCTGCCGAACATTTTATAAGCTGGAATAAGCTGGGTGGCAAAAATATCGAGCTGATCAATTCGTATGGGCCGACCGAAACAACGATTATATCAACACTTTATAAAACAACGGATTCGGACAAAGAAAGAAATGAACCGAAAGATTTACCCATTGGCCGGCCCATTTTCAATACCTCCGCATATATCCTGGATGAAAACCTGCGCCCGGTTCCGGTAGGCGTGCCCGGTGAGCTGCACATTGGCGGCTTAGGGTTGGCACGCGGTTATTTAAACCAGCCTGCCTTAACCGCCGAAAAATTTATCCCCGACCCGTTTTCAACCAAGCCAAATGCACGAATGTATAAAACGGGGGATTTGGTTTCTTTTAGGGCTGACGGACAAATTAATTTTATCGGGCGTGTCGATAATCAGCTTAAGATTCGCGGGTTCAGGGTTGAGCTTGGTGAGATAGAAAGCGCCCTGGAGAAGCACCCTGCGATAAAAGAAGCGGTTGTAATTGTAAAAACTTTTGATAATAATGATAAACGGCTAATTGCTTTTTTTGTGGCAACCTGTTCAGATGTTGCAAGTCTACCTGCCATTAAAGATTTTTTATCGGGACACTTGCCTGAATATATGGTACCGGTAAGTTTTAAAGCTATGGAAAACCTGCCCCTAACACCAAACGGCAAAATCAATAAAAAGGCGCTTCAAAAAGTCGATTTTAATCTTGAGGATACAAGCAAAGAATTTAAAGCGCCAACCACGGCCACTGAAGAAATTATGGTTCAAGTTTTTTCTGAAGTTTTACATGTTGATAAAATCAGTGTTTTAGATAATTTTTTCGATTTAGGCGGCCATTCCCTACTGGCCACCCAGGTTACCTCGCGGGTACGGGATAGGCTGAAAGTAGAAATCCCATTGCGTTTTCTTTTTGAAGCGCCAACCGTAGAAAGTATCTCCGGGAAAATTGACAAAGAAAAACTACAATCCAAGACCGTTGCGCTGCCTCCGATTACAAAGCTTAAAATGGAAGAGAAACAAAAACTTTCTTTCTCACAACAGCGGCTTTGGTTTTTAGACCAGATGGACCCAGGAAACGCAAGTTATAATATCCCGGTAGCGTTTAAGGCGCATGGTAAACTGGATATTGAGGCGTTTAAAAAGGCTATTCTTGAGGTCATGCGCAGACAAGAATCCTTGCGCACATCGATAAAAACCGAAAACGGCCAACCCAAATTAGAAATCACAACACATTTAGAAGTGCCGATTTCTATTGAAGATATTTCGTCTGTTCCTCAAGATAATCTTGAGGAAACAATCCAAAAGCGTGTTTTTGAAGAGGCGCGTTTCTCTTTTAAACTGGATCAGGTCCCACTCTTTCGGGTTGTAATCCTGTTGGTTTCAGAGACTCAATCGATCATTTTAGTAAATATGCACCACATAATTTCCGATGGCTGGTCTGTTAATATTATCTTTTATGAAATCAGTCAACTTTATGCTGCATTTACAAAAGGGACCGAACCAACCCTTCCTGATCTAAGTTTTCAATATGCAGACTATGCTTCGTGGCAACAAAGCTGGCTGCAAGGCAACATTTTAGAAGACCATTTGTCATACTGGCGCACAAAACTAAGGGGCGCTCCTACTTTGCTGAGCATGCCGACTGACAGGCCACGACAAGCTGTACAAACGGTAAATGGCGCTCATTTAGCATTTGATTTTCCACAGGAACTCTCTGAAAAACTCCGCACCTTTTCCAGAAAAGAAGGTGTTACCCTTTTTATGGTCGTTATGGCCGCGTTTAAAATATTATTATCGCGTTATGCCGGACAAAATGATATTTCGGTGGGAACGCCAATCGCAAATCGCACCCGTTCAGAAATTGAAAACATCGTTGGTTTTTTTGTAAACACGCTGGTCATGCGTACCAAAATCAATCCATCCGGTTCATTTCTTAGCTTAGTTAAAGATGTACGCAAAACGGCTTTTGAAGCCTACGCCCATCAGGATTTACCTTTTGAAAAAATCGTAGAAGCTGTTGATCCTGCACGCGATACAAGTTATTCCCCGCTTTTTCAAGTTATGTTTACAATGCAGAATAATCCGCAAAAAGAGGTTCAAACTGCCGATGTGACCCTGGAAGCGCTGGAAATTGAAAACAACATTTCTAAATTTGATTTATCGCTTACCCTTGCGGAAGAAGGCAAAGATATTTCAGGTGCGATGGAGTTTAACACTGATCTATTTGACCGTTCTACAATTGAGCGTATGACCGCCTATTTTAAAGGATTGTTAATTTCGCTTGTAGAACATCCTGAAATTCCGCTTTCAAAAATACGACTTATCAGTGATGATGAAGAAAAGCATTTAATAGAATCGCTCAATCATTTTTCGGATGAACAAGCATTTAAAACCAATATAAAAGAAATCTTTGAAAAGCAGACCGCACAATCTCCGGATGCTGTGGCGCTGGAGTGGATGGACGTTGGATCTGTTAGTTCAAGCCACCTGACCTACGCCGAATTGAATGCCCGTGCCAACCAATTAGCGCATACTTTACTCGATCAAGGCATCCAAAACGATGATCTGATCGGCCTCTATTTTGAGCGTTCCCCAGAGATGATTATTTCTATTTTGGCCGTTATAAAATCGGGTGCAGCCTATGTACCGATTGATCCTGCTTATCCGCGGGAACGAGTGGATTACATGATTGAAGACTCCGGGATGAGGGTTTTATTAACGCACACTCCTGTCATTCTGAACCCCGTTTCTCAGGGTGGCACATCTACTCCTGTCATTCTGAACGGCGCGCAGCAAAGTGAAGAATCCCCTGAAAATAAAGATGGGACTCTTCATTCCGTAAACTCCACTCAGAGTGACACATCTACTCCTGTCATTCTGAACAGCGCACAGCAAAGTGAAGAATCCCCTGAAAATAAAGATGGGACCCTTCGTTCCATAAACCCCTCTCAGAGTGACACATCGGCACCTGTCATTCTGAACAGCGCACAGCAAAGTGAAGAATCCCCTGAAAATAAAGGTGGAATTCTTCGTTCAGTAAATTTCGCCCAGAATAACATCAAGGTAATCTTTGTCGACGCCCCGGAAAGTTTCTCACAAAACGGCGCAAACCCCAATATTACAATCGAGCCTGACAACCTGGTTTACATGATCTACACATCGGGTTCAACCGGTAAGCCCAAAGGGACATTGATTACCCATGCTGGCCTGACCCATTATCTGAACTGGGCTTACGAGGCATATCCACTTCAAGAAGGCCGAGGCTCGCTGGTGCATTCCACCATCGCTTTTGATGCGACCGTTACGGCCGTGTTTACGCCAATCCTGACAGGTAAAACAATTACACTCGCATCAACAGAAGATGATCTTGATGCTTTGGCCAATGCCCTGTTACACCATAAAAACTTCAATACAGTCAAGATCACGCCCGCACATCTGGATTTGCTTAGCCAGCAAATCCCGGCAGATAAAGCCCCTGGTTTGACTAAAGCGTTCGTGATTGGCGGTGAAAACCTGGTGGACAAGCAAATCGCTTTCTGGCAGAAAAACGCCCCTGAGACAGCCCTGTTTAATGAATACGGCCCAACGGAGACCGTGGTCGGCTGCGTTGTTTATAATGCCAAAAACTGGGAGGGCAAAGGTTCTGTTCCCATTGGCCGGTCCATTACAAATTCCCCTGTTTACATTTTGGACGCGCACCTGCAACCTGTGCCCAAAGGGATTCCCGGCGAGCTTTATATCGGTGGCAAAGGTGTGGCGCGTGGCTATAAAAACCGCGCGGATTTAACCGCCGATAAATTTATGCCCGATCCCTTTGCTAAAGAAGCCGGCGCGCGCATGTACAAAACAGGTGATTTAGTACGCTATCTCAACGATGACCAGATGCTCTTTTTAGACCGTATCGATACACAGGTAAAAATACGCGGCTACCGCATCGAGTTGGGTGAAATTGAAAATATATTAATCCAACATGAAAATATAAAAGAGGCTGTGGTAAATGTTCATATCACACCCAATAAAGACAAACAATTAGCAGCATACTTAGTTGCCCCTAAAAGCAATAAAACAGATATAGATGCGCTACGTGCTTTCTTATCCGATCGTTTGCCAGGTTACATGGTCCCGGCCTACTTTGTTTATCTTGAGAGTCTGCCCCTAACTTCCAACGGTAAAATCGACCGAAAAAGTTTACCTGAACCAACCATTAGCCGAAATGACATAAAATCAAAATATGAAGCGCCGCGCACAGAACAAGAAGAAATATTAGTCTCGATTGTTGAAGAGCTGCTTAATATCGATAAGTTTGGTATCCATGATAACTTTTTTGAGTTGGGCGGTGATTCTATAATGAGCATCCAGGTGATTGCCCGCGCCAAACAAAAGGGTTTGCAACTTACACCATTGCAAATGTTTCAGAACCAAACTGTGGCTAAGTTGGCTTCCGTTGCCAGGCAGGTTGCGGTTGTTGAAGCGGAACAGGGATTGGTCACAGGGAAATCACAACTTACACCTGTACAAAAATTATTCTTTGAGAACGATTTTAAAGAGGCGCACCATTGGAACCAATCGGTGATAATGCAGACGCGTGATCCGCTTAAGCGCCCCATTCTTGAAAAAACATTGCACGCTTTATTGGTTCATCATGATGTCCTACGGTCGCATTTTGAGAAGGATAAAGACGACATTGTACAGTTTTTTGATGAAAATATTAATATCGGCCCATCGCTGGCCTGGGTTGATTTAAGCGACACGACCTCAGAAAATATTTCCAAAAGAATAACTGAGGAAGCCAATAAACTTCAGGCTTCGCTTGATTTGTTTAGCGGCCCTTTGCTAAAACTTGTCTATTTTGATTGTGGCAATCAACCACACCGGATTGTAATAATCATTCACCACCTTGTAATGGACGGGGTTTCATGGCGTATTTTGATGGAAGATTTTCAGATGGCCTATGAGCTAATCAAAAATGGGAAAGAAGCCGAATTGCCGGCTAAGTCTACCTCCTTTAAAGAATGGTCTGCTTCGCTTGCCGAATATGTAATAACCGAAAAAATCCAATCCCAAAAAACTTATTGGAAAACTATTAGCGAAAAATCCGCCCCTTTGCTTTTTAAGGATTTTCCCAATGGTGAAAATTTAGAAAACAGCGCCGATAATATTTCGGTTATTCTGGATGAAAATCAAACCAAAGCTTTATTGCAGGATGTGCCCAAAACCTATAATACGAAGATCAACGATATTTTATTAACGGCGCTTGTTAAGGGTTTTGCCCGCTGGACAGGACGGCGGAATTTACTTGTTCACCTGGAAGGACATGGCCGTGAACATATTTCCGACGCCATCGATATTTCCCGGACGATTGGCTGGTTTACCACAATTTATCCGGCCCATCTTGATTTGGGCAAAGCCGTTAATCCGGGCGATCAGATAAAAGCGATAAAAGAGCAGCTAAACAATATCCCCGAAAAAGGTTTTGGTTTTGGGTTATTACGCTATCTGGACGCCGATTTGTCTTTAAGGGAAAGTCTTGGCAAACTTGATGCTATTTCTATCTTGTTTAATTATTTGGGCCAATTCGATTCGGTAGCAAAAAATGAAAGCCCGTTAATGCCATCTGCCGATGATAAAGGCATGGAGCGTTCGCCCAATGCGCACCAGTTAAGTTTAATCGATATAAACGGAAGTATCTCCGGCGGTAAGCTGGCGATGTCTTTTGGGTTTAGCAGTAATCAGTTCCGCAAAGAAAATATCCAACGCTTCGCCAACGGTTTTATTACAGAATTATCAGCCTTGATTGCCCATTGTAAAAATCCGGCAGCAGGCAGTGTTACCGCTTCGGATTTTAAATTATCCGGCCTGGACAATAAAAAACTGGGCAAGGTGCTGGGAAAATTGGGAAAGAAAAAATAAAAAGAAATTAGGACCAAGATAAAGATAAAGATTATGAGTAAGCGTAAGAGTAAGATAAATTAAAAATATAGGAATTCATGGAAAACATACAAGATATTTACCCGCTTTCGCCCATGCAGCAAGGGATGCTTTATCACACACTTTATGCGCCGGAAACAGAGGCATATACTGAACAACTAAGTTGCCGGCTAAATGGCCGCTTAAATATTGATGCCTTTCGACGTGCCTGGCAGGAAGTGTTAAACCGCCATGATATTCTGCGCAGCGCGTTTATCTGGGAAGATGTGGAAGAGCCTTTGCAAGTGGTCCACCAACAATTGGATATGCCATTTGATTTATTGGACTGGAGCGATGAACCCGATACTCTAAATAAAGTCAAATTGTTTTGTGCTGATTTAAGGGCCGAGGGTTTTGAACTTGCCGACGCGCCACTTATTTCGGTTACTTTGATACGCCTAAACGAAAACACACACCAGTTCATCCTGAACCATCACCACCTTTTATTGGATGGATGGGGTTCTGCGATTGTCTTAGGCGAAGTGTTTAAATTATATGACGCTTACGATAAGGGCAATGAAATTTTTCTTGATACACCACGCCCATACAGCGATTATATCGGCTGGTTGCAACAGCAGGACAAAGAAGAGGCCAAAGCCTTTTGGAAAAATTACCTTGATGGCATTTCATCGCCTACGCCCTTTTCGATTGATAAAATAAATCAAAAAAATGATACCGGCTACAAAGTTGTTTCCCATTCTTTTGATGACACTTTGTCGGCAAAGCTGCACGCCATCACCAAAGAACAACAAATCACCTTAAACACAATTATACAGGGTACTTGGGGCATTCTGCTTGCCCGTTATGCACGGCTCGATGATGCGGTTTTTGGCGCTACGGTTTCGGGTCGCCCCGGCGATATTCCCGGCATCGAAAGCATGGTTGGCCTTTTTATCAACACGCTGCCAGTCCGGGTGCGGCTTTCCGAAGCGGGGTCATTTACCCAACTCTTCCAAACCCTGCAAATGGAGCAGGCGCAAACACGCCAGTATGAGTACAGCCCATTGGTTGAAATTCAGGGCCAGACAAATATTCCGCGCGATCTTCCTATTTTTGAAAGCCTTCTTGTATTTGAAAACTATCCTGTTGATGAAACTATGAAACAGCAGGAATCGGAGTTGACAATCAGTGATTTGGATTCGTTTGAACGGACAAATTATCCACTCACGCTGGTTTCTGCACCGGGGAAAAACATTCTGCTCAAGGCAGCTTATGAAACAGGGCGTTTCACGGATGAAGCAATCCAAAGATTATTTGGCCATTTTGAAGTTTTATTAAAAGCTTTTGTGGAGAGGCCTGAACAAGACCCGGCAAAAGTGCCATTACTTTCAAAAAAGGAATGGCAACAATCTATTGTAGAGTGGAATAAAACCGAGGGCGAATTCCCTTCTGAAATAACCATCCACGGTCAATTTGAAGAGATCGTAAAAGATAATGCGGATAAACCGGCCATTATCGGTATGGATGCAGAAAAGTCGCAAACAACCTATCACGACCTCAATACACAGGCCAATCAATTGGCCCATTTTATTCTACAAAAAGGGGTTTCTCCGGAAACGGTTATCGCCATTTGCCTGGAGCGTTCCACCGAGATGGTCATTGCCAGCCTGGCGGTTTTAAAAGCCGGATGCGCCTATGTACCGATCGATACGATTTACCCACCCGAACGGATTGAATACATTGTTAAAGATTCAAATGCATCGTTGTTGATTAGCATCTCGGATTTAAAAGAATTGATCGGCGCGGAGAATATTGATACGCTTTACCTGGACAGTGAAAGAGAAGTAATTTCTGGTCAATCCAAAGCTAATCCAGTAATAAAGATTGATCCCTCATACCTTGCCTATATTATTTATACATCGGGTTCAACCGGTAAGCCCAAAGGTGTGATGCTGCAACACCGTGGATTATTAAATACGGTCCAGGCTCAAAAAAATGATTTTAAAATCGATAAAAATTCAAAAGTGATGCAATTCGCCTCGTTTAGTTTTGATGCTTCCGTATGCGAAATATTTTTAGCGCTTTTAAACGGCGCCGAACTACACCTGGCCTCAAGGGAAGTAATTTTATCAAAAATTGAACTCGTGCGCTTTTTAAATTCACGTCAAATCAGCGCCATTACTTTCCCGCCATCCATGCTTTCTGTTTTATCGGATGAAGAGCTGCCGTATTTAAAAACAGTGGTTACGGTCGGCGAGGCCTGTTCGACCGACTTAGCGGAAAAGTGGCTGGGCAAAACACGGTTTCTAAATGGCTATGGCCCGACGGAAGCGACCATTGGCTGTGTATGGGGCGAAATCACCGTGCCGGAAAAAGAAACGGCATCAGCGCCTATTGGCAAGCCTATTTTAAATGATCAAATTTATATCCTTGATGCAAACTTCAACCCCGTTCCCATTGGCGTGGCCGGTGAGCTGTGTATTGCCAGCCCGGGTTTGGCACGCGGCTATCTAAACCGGGCGGGTTCAACTGCCGAAAAATTTATTCCCAACCCTTTCAGCACACAGGAAGGAAGCCGCTTATACCGTTCAGGCGATTTAGCGCGCTGGTTGCCCGACGGCCGTTTGGAATTTGTTGGACGGATCGATTTTCAGGTAAAAATCCGTGGCAACCGCATTGAGCTTGGTGAAATAGAATCGGTTTTAAATAAGCATGGTCATGTGCGCGAAGTGGCCGTGTTGGCGCTTGGTAAAAATGCCGATGATAAAAAACTGGTCGCCTACATTGTTGCACAAGAGGGGCAGCAACCGGAGTTACAATCATTAAAAGATTTTATAAAAGCCGATTTGCCCGATTATATGGTGCCATCCGCGTTTGTTTTCCTGGCTGCTTTTCCTTTAACAAGCAGTGGAAAAATTGACCGCCGCGCCCTTCCTGAACCGGAATCTTTTGAGCCGGGCAACACAGCCGAATATGTTGCGCCACGAAACCAATCGGAAGAATTATTGGCCGGGTTATGGCAGGATATTTTAAATATTGAAAGAGTTGGGATCAAAGACAATTTTTTTGATTTGGGCGGTCACTCATTATTGGCCACACAGCTTATCTCGCGTGTGAGGGATGCTTTTAATGTTGAGCTTCCTTTAAAGGCGCTGTTCGAGGATGCGACCATCGAAAACCTTGTCCTTCAAATTGAGGTGCACCGGGCGCAAGGCCCCGCTGATGAAGTCCCCGCTATTGTTTCGGTCGACCGCTCTCAAGACCTTGCCCTATCCTTTTCTCAGCAACGGCTTTGGTTTTTAGACCAGCTTCAGCCGGGCGGATCATTTTATAATATCCCCACCGCTTTAAAACTTAAAGGCAGATTAAATCTTGAGGCCTTAAAAAATTCGATTAATTTGCTTGTAAGCCGCCATGAAGTTTTTAGGACAACTTTTGCCGACGAAGGTGGTAAACCCGTGCAAATCATTGCGGATAACCTTGAGCTTGAATTAAACCTTGAAGATTTGAGCGCTTTAAAAAGTGACGAGGCCGAAAAAGAAATCCGAAAAATAGCCCAATCCGAAGCGGCGTTTGCATTTAATTTGGCAACCGGCCCGTTAATCCGTGTGAGGATGCTCAAAGTTTCCGATGAAGAGCATGTTATTATTTTTACCCTTCACCACATCATTTCTGATGGTTGGTCAATGGGTATAATGATTTCTGAAATTGCTGTTTCTTATGCCGCTTTTTGTACCAATGAAAATCCGCAACTGCCCGCCCTGCCTGTCCAGTATGCCGATTATGCTGCCTGGCAACGGGCGTGGTTACAAGGCGATGTTTTAGAAAAACAGCTCAATTATTGGAAAGATAAAATTGGTATTGACCCACCTGTGTTGGAATTACCCATCGATCATCCACGGCCTGCGGTCCAAACCTTTTCCGGCAATTCGGTCACACACGAAATCCCGGCAGAACTGGCACAAAAAATCAAACAACTTTGTGCGCGCGAAGGGGTTACGCCTTTTATGACGCTTCTTGCCGTGTTTCAATCATTATTGCACCGCTACAGCGGGCAGGATGACATTATTGTCGGCTCGGCCATCGCCAACAGGCGGCACTCCGAAACGGAAAAACTGATCGGTTTTTTTGTAAACAACCTGATCTTAAAAAGTGCATTTACTGATGATCCTGAATTTGGTGAATTATTGCGCCAGGTAAGAGAAACAACTTTGGAAGCTTATGCCCATCAGGATGTCCCTTTTGAGCAATTGGTCGATGCCCTGGTAAAAAAACGCGATATGAGCCATTCGGCAATCTTTCAGGTTATGTTTGTTTTTCAAAATCTGCCGCAGGCCGGGATTGATTTGCCGGATTTAAGGATGGAAAGCCTAAACGAGGAAACTACCAGCGCAAAATTTGACCTCTCTGTAACCATGGGCGAAACGGCCGATTCTATGGTCATGGCCTTTGAATACAACACGGATCTCTTTGAACAAAACACCATTGAGCGCATGATGCGTCATTTTGAGAATTTCATGCATGCGGTTGTCGCGGACTCTGAGCAAACCATTGCCGAAATTGATTATATGGAGCCGGATGAGAAACAATCTATTCTGTTCGATTGGAATGCTACCGATTCGGAGTTTGAATCCGGCCTATGTGTGCATAAACGGTTCCAGCAACATGTGGAAACAACACCCGATGCAACCGCAGTGATTTTCGGGGCGGATAAATTATCCTACAAAGAGCTAAATGAAAAAGCCACTATTTTAGCGGCCTGGTTACAAAATGAAGGCGTTTCCCCCGATGACATCGTGGGAATTTGCATGGAACGCTCCTTTGAAATGATCATCGCCATCATCGGGACGCTTAAGGTGGGCACAGCATTTCTACCTTTGGACCCTTCTTATCCGCAAGAGCGTCTGGATTATATGATCGGGGATTCCGGTATAAAAATCCTATTGACCGATCAGGATTCGAGAGTTAAAAAACAGGAAACGCAATTAAAAATAGTTGATTTGCGTAATGACTGGGAAGAACAGATTGATTCGGCGCTAAAATATGCCGCCCCCAAGGTAGCCCCGGAAAACCTTGCCTATGTTATTTATACATCGGGTTCTACCGGCAAACCGAAAGGTACTTTGCTTGCCCACCGCGGATTGGTGAACCTGGCCAATGAGCAACGCAAAGCATTTAATATTGATGGAGAAAGCCGTATCCTGCAATTTTCTTCGTTAAGTTTTGATGCGGCAGTTTGGGAAACGGTTATGGCTCTGCTTAATGGCGCGGCGCTCTGCCTGGTCGATCGTACTATCCTTGCATCGGGCGATGCGCTTGTTGACGCCTTAAAACAACAGAAAATTACAACAGTAACCTTACCGCCATCGGTTCTCTCTATTTTCCCTGAGACAGAGTTGCCCGATTTGAAAACAATCATTACCGCCGGCGAAAAATGCCCGGTCGGTCTTGTGCAAAAATGGGGTAAAGACCGTCAATTCTTTAATGCCTATGGCCCAACAGAAACAACTGTCTGCGCTTCCATGTACCGCACTTCTTTAGAAGAGCAATCCGACCCACCTATTGGTAAAGCCAACGGTAATTTCCAGCTTTATGTTTTGGATCGTAACGGACGCACAGTTCCCATTGGTATCCCGGGTGAACTATGTGTGGGCGGTGTAGGCCTGGCTCGCGGTTATCATAAACGGCCCGATTTAACGGCTGAGAAATTTATCCCGGATACATTCTCAGGTAAAATGGGCGAGAGGCTGTACAGAACAGGCGATCTTGTACGCTACTTACCCGATGGTAATATTGAATTTCTCGGACGCATCGACCACCAGGTAAAAGTGCGTGGTTTTAGGATTGAACTTGGCGAGATAGAAGCCGCCCTGCTTGCAATTGAAGAAATTTCAGATGCGATCGTTTTAGCGCGGGAAGACAATCCCGGGAACCAAAAACTGGTTGCTTATTTTGTGAGCTCTAATCCCGAAAAAACGACAGTTGCCTTTTTACGTGAGTCTTTAAAAATACAGTTACCGGAATATATGGTGCCTGCGGTTTTTATGGCGCTTGAGGAAATGCCCTTAACGCCAAACGGTAAAATCGACCGAAAAGCCTTGCCCGCACCGGAGCAGGACCGTTCGCAATCCAGTGTGGAATATGTAGCGCCCCGCAATGAAACGGAGACAATCTTAAATACAATTGTTCAGGATTTACTCAATATTAAAAAAGCAGGCGTTTATGATAATTTCTTTGAATTGGGCGGACACTCGCTTTTGGCCACACAATTTATGTCGCGCATTAGGGAGAAATTTGATATTGAACTTCCCTTGCTTACCCTTTTCGAAAAGCCCACGGTTGCCGAGTTGGCCAACGCGGTGGAAGTGGCCAAAGCAAGCGGGATAAAAGCAAAACCACAAATTCAAAAAATAGAACGCGCCGGCAGAGCTGCCAAAAGGCCAAAAAGACGGTCAAAATAATCTGGATATTGTTTGATTAATAAAATGATTTATTGAATTTCTGAATCGCTGGTTCAATAAATCTCTTATAAAAAATGAAAAAAAATAAAAACAGGACATACCAGCAATTACATGTTTGGCAAGATGCAATTTTATATTATGAAGGAACTTGCAAAGTATTTAGCAAACTGCCTTATGTCTATAGACGGGTTGCTTCTCAGCAGATTGCCTGTACCGATTCAATTCATCGAAATATTGCTGAGGGGCATTGCAGAAGGTCGATCAAGGAATACCTTCAATTTCTATATATTGCATTGGGTTCTCTCGGCGAGTCTGTTTCAGGGTTAAACGCTTGTAAGGCAGCAGGTCAGATTACAAATCAAATTTTTGAGAAATTTGATTCCCATGCATACAAATTGGAAAATGGACTTTTAAAACTAATTAAAGGTATACAAGAGAAAAAAGAAAATGAAGAATGGATTGACACACTAATGGTTAAAGATTTAAATGAAATATATGGGAAGCACTAATTCATTAATTCCATAATCCATAGCCATTTACAAATCACTTAATAAAAAAATATGAATAACGAAAACGAAGAACAAGAAGTCTATATTTTTCCAACATCTTACGCCCAGCAAAGGCTGTGGTTTTTAGATCAATTTGAACCGGGCAGTCCATTTTATAACATCCCGACGGCCGTAAAGATCACGGGCACTTTGGATATTCCTGTATTAGAAGATACGATTGCCGAGATTGTTTACCGCCATGAATCCTTGCGTACAACTTTTGATACGGAAAACGGCGACCCGGTGCAGGTTATCAACCCGGAAATGGAAATCCCCCTTAAAATAATCGATCTTAGCAATGTGCCCGAAGATGGACGTGAAGCAGAATCCTTGCGCCTGGCCAATAATGAAGCGCGCACCCCTTTTGACCTCAAAACCGGTCCGTTGTTTCGCGCCACATTAATCAAACTGGATGAAAAGGAATTTGTGATGCTGGTGACCATGCACCACATCATTTCCGATGGCTGGTCGATTGGTGTTTTTATGCGGGAAATTTCTATCATTTATCAGGCTTTTTCCCAGGATAAGGATTGTCCCTTACCCGATTTGCCCATTCAGTATGCTGATTTTTCTACCTGGCAACGGGATTGGCTTAGCGGCGAAGTTTTAGAAAAACAACTCAATTATTGGAAAGAAAAACTGGGCAACGATCTCCCCATTCTTGAGCTCCCCACTGATAAACCACGCCCGGCCATGCAGTCGGCCCGTGGCGCGTCACTGAGCATAGAAATCCCTGGCACAGTTCAGAAAGGCCTGCACAAACTCACCCGCCAGGAAGGGATCACACCTTTTATGGCCTTGCTTTCTGCATTTTACATTCTCTTAAATAAATACTCTTTGCAGGATGATATAACCGTTGGGACGCCTATTGCCAACCGCACCCAAACCGAAACAGAAGGGCTGATCGGTTTTTTTATCAATACCTTAGTGATCCGTGCTGATTTGTCCGGCGACCCGTCTTTCAAAGAGCTGGCCCAAAGAATTCGTAAGACCACCCTGGAATCTTATGCGCATCAGGATTTGCCATTCGAAATGCTTGTCTAGGCCATCCAGCCCGAACGCAGTATGAGCCATTCCCCGCTCTTTCAGGTGATGTTTATCCTGCAAAACGCCACAAGCGCTGCCGGTGCTGGCGAGGCAAATCAGCCTGCGGTTCAATCCGATATAAGGATG
>JAJRVW010000060.1 GCA_024277115.1 Calditrichota bacterium | reverse complement strand
GATTCTTTTGCTCCGGGTGGCGCGATAATGACCCAGCGTTTTGTCTCACTTAACCGGGTATCTTCGATCAATTTAAAATCCAGCTTTTGTGTATAGAATGCGATGGCTTCGTCATAATCGTTGACGACTAAGGCAATCTGGGCAATGTGTTGTTTCATATATTTTTTAGTGTGTTGTTTTTATAGACCTGGTTTTACACCACGGTTGTTCCTCAATGCCTGCCGAAAATGATTATCCGGTTTGCACATTTCCTGTGTTAGAAAAATGCTTCGACCAGCTCAGCAGGACAGACGGGTTGTCACCCTGAGCTTGTCGAAGGGTAGCGGTCGACGAAGCATCATTTTAAACCACAAATAATTTTTTCCTGGCCGATGCCTCTTCAATTTCTTTTTTCTTTTTGGCGTATCCATTGCGGCCCATTAACGCATAAGTAGCGATTTTGCCTTCTTCCACGCCGGGTTGGTCAAATGCGTTTATGTTAAGCAATTCTCCGGCAAAAGCGGTCGCCGCCTGGAAGAAGAAAATCAAAGCGCCAATATTTTCTTCGGAAACTTCCGAGATTTTTATGGTGAGGTTTGGACGTTTGTTATTTGTAAGGGCAATTTCGGTAGCTTGTTTTTCAGAATTTAATAAGCCGCCCAATGTGCTGCCGGCCAGATAGTCAAAATCTTTGATGTATGGAAAATGGTTTACCAAAACATCATTGTGTTTAAAATTTTCAACCTCAATAAAAGTAATAACCTTATCATTGGGGCCTTCTACATAAAGCTGTACCTGAGAATGCTGGTCGGTGGCGCCAAGTGCTTTAACCGGGGTTTGGCCAACTTCTATTACATTTTTTTGATTGTCATAACGCTTGCCCAAACTCTCAGCCCAAATCTGGCCATACCAATCGGCAATGTCTTTTAACTTGTTGGAATAAGGCATCATCACACTTATATTTTTATTTTTTTTCATCAGGATTGTATGTGTGGCGGCAAAAATAAAAGCCGGATTTTTAAGCACATCTTTTTCGCGGCAAAGTTGGGACATAGCTGCGGCGCCAGCCAATAATTTTTTTATATCGATTCCTGCAATCGCTGCCGGAATAAGGCCAACAGGCGTCAATACCGAAAATCGTCCGCCTACATTGGGCGGAATCCGGAAACATTTTATGGCATTTTCCTGTGCAATCTGGTTAAGCAACCCTTTAGTCGGGTCCGTTGTAAACAGCAGGTTTTTGTAAAAGTTTTCGCCAAGCTTTTCTTTTAAAAACTTCATGATATAAAGCATGGTCGCCGCAGTTTCTGCTGTGCCACCCGATTTAGAAACCACATGGAACAAGGTTTTTTTAACATCAATTTCGTCGATTAACTCGGCCAGCCAATCCGGGTCTACATTATCTGGAAAGTACATTTTGGGGCTATCTTCGCTGTTGTAATAACTGCTTCGTAATGACGAGTGCAGGGCGATGGGCCCAAGCGCCGAACCACCAATGCCAACATGGACGTAATGTGTAAAACGTTCTTTTACCGAAGAGGCATAGGCTTCAATTTCTTCTACAAGCTCGTTGTTAAAAGGAAGTTGGTAAAACCCGAGGGTTTCATCTTCTATTTTCTTTTCGAGGGCATTGGCTGCAATCAAGCCGCTTTCGGCCATCTTTTTGATTTCGTCAAATTCAATGCCATGTTCACTGCCAATATTTGTACTGATCAGATTTGAGTAATCCAATTTTACGTTCATCATATTTCCTTTATAAAATAATGCAATAAAAAAAGGCTGTTTCAAAAACGGGAATATAATCTTACATCTAAGTTTTTGAAACAGCCCTCTAAATTTTTTTCAAAATTTAATTTTGGTGAATATCACTTTCAGGTTCTTCTTCATTTTTTTCTTTTGTTTCAAGCGCATTAAACTCAAGGTCCGATTTACCTTTCATCTTAACCTGGATGGTGCTTCCTTCTTTAAAAGTACCTTTTAAAAGCTCATCGGCAATCGGGTCTTCAAGGTATTTCTGTATGGCGCGTTTAAGTGGACGCGCCCCGTACATCGGGTCAAAACCTTTCTCTGCTAAAAATTTCTTGGCACCTTCGCTAAGTTGAAACTTGATGTCTTTGTCGGCCAGCTTAGCAACAACTTCCAGTAAAGTGATGTCAATAATCCGCATGCACTCTTCTTGGTCAAGTTGTTTAAAGACCACGGCATCATCAATCCTGTTTAAAAACTCAGGGTTAAATGCATGCTTCAATTCTTCGGTGACTTTGTTTTTCATATTATTAAATTTTGACTCGTCGTCACTGGTAAACCCATAGCCGCTGTTGTTTTTAAGATGTTTTACACCAATGTTTGATGTCATAATCAAAATAATATTTTTAAAATCAACCTTACGTCCCGATGAATCTGTCAGGTGTCCTTCGTCCATCACCTGCAATAAAATATTGAACACATCCGGATGGGCTTTCTCAATTTCATCCAGTAAAATTACCGAATAAGGATGGCGCCGTACTTTTTCAGTAAGCAGGCCACCTTCTTCATAACCCACATAGCCCGGAGGCGAGCCAACCAATCGGGAAACATTAAATTTTTCCATGTACTCACTCATATCTATGCGTATAAGCGCGTTGGGGTTCTCAAATAAAAATTGCGCCAATTGCTTGGCCAGATATGTTTTCCCGACACCCGTTGGGCCGAGGAAAATAAATGAGCCAATCGGCCGGTTGGGGTCTTGTAAGCCCGCCCGTGCACGGCGTATTGCTTTTGTGATCGTGCGAATGGCATCATCCTGGCCAATAATTTCCTTCTGAAGGATTTCGTTCATATCCAGCAGTTTTTCGGATTCGTTAAGGGCGATGCGCTGGGTTGGCACGCCGGTCATCATGGCCACAACAGCGGCAATATCATCTTCGGTAACCGAGGCGACACGGCTCTCTTCTTCCACTTCCCATCTTTGGCGCGCGGCATCGAGCTGTTCGGTCAGATTGCGTTCCATGTCACGTAATTTTGCTGCACGTTCAAAATCCTGCAATTTGGCAAGGGATTCTTTTTCGCCACGGATGCGCTCAATCTCCGCTTCATATTCCAATATTTCCTTGGGCACAATTATATTTTCCATGTGCACGCGCGAACCGCCTTCATCCAAAACATCAATGGCTTTGTCCGGGAAATTTTTATCGCTGATGTAGCGATCGGCAAGTTTTACGATTGATTCCACGGCTGCATCACTATAAATCACATTATGATGTTGCTCGTAGCGGTCTTTTACGGTGTGTAAAATTTCAAGGGTTTCTTCCGGAGATGTTGGTTCTACCATCACTTTTTGGAAACGTCTTTCCAGGGCGCCATCTTTCTCGATGTGCATCCTGTACTCGTCCAGGGTTGTTGCGCCGATACATTGCAGTTCGCCACGGGCCAGGGCGGGCTTAAACATATTCGAGGCATCCAGAGAACCGGACGCGCCGCCAGCGCCAACTATGGTGTGCAGCTCATCAATAAACAAGATGACATCCAGGGCTTTTTCAAGTTCGGTCATTAAGGCTTTCATACGCTCTTCAAACTGGCCGCGGTATTTTGTGCCGGCCACGATGGAACCCATATCCAGGGCGACCACACGTTTATTGTGCAGAACACGGGACACTTTTTTCTCGACAATGCGAATGGCCAAACCTTCGGCAATGGCTGTTTTGCCCACGCCCGGCTCGCCAATTAAAACAGGATTATTCTTTTTACGACGGCTAAGAACCTGTGCGACACGCTCAATTTCCTTTTTACGCCCAATAACAGGATCGAGCTTTCCTTCCAGCGCCATCTGGGTCAAATCGCGGCCAAAATGATCTAAGGCAGGCGTTTTGGTTTTTTTCTGTGTTTGTTTTGGTGCAGGCGGTGTGGACGGTTTGCCGGCCAGGATATTTTCCAGCTCATTATAAATGGCGGCATAATCCACGTTAAAGGTTTGCAGGATTTGTGCGGCCAAACAATCTTTTTCTTTTAAAATGGAAAGGATGAGGTGTTCGGTCCCAATCACATCGTTGTTAAAATTTTTGGCTTCGATATAAGTCATCTTCAGCGCTTTTTCCGCGCGCTTGGAAAGCGGCAGGTTGCCGATCGTCATAGTCCCGCCGGATGGGGCTGTAGCGTCTTCGATGGCTTTTTTTAGTTTTTCAAGGTCGCAGCCGAGGTTTTTTAAAATTTTTATGGCAATGCCTTCGCCCTCCTTAATTACACCAAGCGTAAGGTGCTCGGTACCAATATAATCATGGCCGAGGCGCATGGCTTCTTCTCTGGAGTAGCGTATTACTTTTTGAACACGGCTGGTAAAATTATTTCCCATTATATTTTCCTATTGGTTCATGAGTGGCTAAAATCACAATTTTAATTTAGGGTCGCTTGGGACAAGTGTCAAGAAAGAACATATTCTGATTGTCTTGCTTTTTTGTTAAAAAAGAGTAATCGATAATAGTTCCGTAAATAATAATTATAGGACGAAACGGTAAAATCTTTTTAAAAAGTTTTGTTTTGGACAACAATAAATCGAACTAAAATAATATGTATAAAATCGACTTAATATTCGGTATGCTTAGGTGGAAATCTGTTAAAAACTATTTTAGTAGATAAGCCGGTTATGGATAATACACTTTTTTAAATGTAACGTGAGTTCGATATAAAACTTTCGTATTGAGAAAATTATTTTAACCCTAAGACAGGCATATAAAAACAACTCACCCCAAAGCAGTTTCTTCTGATTTTTAAGTTTTTCAAGTCCCCTCTCTTATTGAAAATCCCGAGTATCGGGGCAAGAGAGGGGATTTAGGGGTGAGTTCCAAAAAAAATTATACTAAAAATAAATGTTTTCTTTAGATCGAACTCTGGTTAAATGTAAGTATTTTGATTACTTCGGAGGTTTTTTGATACAAAATCTCAATCGGCTGATTTTATTTGGTTTTTAGAAAGTGCTTTTTAGTTTCCACGGACCGGGAAAATGAGTAGGTCTTCTATACTTCCATGAAGTTAAAAAAAAGGGCCGGGATAAATAAATTATCCCGGCCCTTCTTAGTTTTGGAGGAGCCTTACGGGTTTATAACCCTAACACTTCTTTATTATTAACAAACCAATCGACGGTTGTTTTTAAGCTGTCACCAATTTTATATTTGCCTTCGTAGCCAATAAGCTGTTTCGCGAGGCCAATATCCGCAAGAGAATGTTTGATATCGCCGGGGCGTTCGTCTTTATGGATGGCCGGTAAGTTTTTGCCTAAAAGTTTTCCGATTTCCTCAGCCAGCTCGTTTAGTGTGATCCGTTCGCCACAGGCAATATTCATCACCTTGCCCACGTTTTCTTTTGGCGCTTTGCAGGCTAAAAGGTTCGCTTCGATCACATTATCGATGTAGGTAAAATCCCGGCTTGTTTCGCCATCGCCAAAAATGGTTGGCGGCGTATCCTGTAAAAAGGCTTTTACAAATTTAGGGATCACGGCCGAGTAAAATGAGTTTGGGTCCTGGCGACGCCCGTAAATATTAAAGTAGCGCAAAGCAAAAGTCTCAAGGCCGTATACATTATAAAAGGCCTTGCAGTAATTTTCGCCGGCCAGCTTATTTACCGCATAAGGCGAAAGTGGCGAAGTAGGCATGGTTTCAACTTTGGGCAATGTGGGCGATTCGCCATAAGCAGACGAAGAGGCTGCCATTACAAAGCGTTTTACACCCGACTCTTTTGCGGCATAAAGCAGGTTTAAGGTACCGTTTGTATTTACATCGTTGCTTTCAAGAGGCGTTTCTACTGATCGTGGTACAGAGGGAAGCGCTGCCTGGTGCAAAACATAATCCACATCTTTCATTGCTTCCATCACCGTGTTTAGATAGCGGATATCACCGTTGACAAAATCAATTTTATCCAAATAAGGCGCAAGGTTTGCCATGTGCCCTGTCGATAAATTATCAATTACACGGACATTGTCTCCATTTTGTACAATGCGTTCCACTAAATTTGATCCAATAAATCCTGCTCCGCCGGTAACTAAATAGCGATCGCTCATTAATCCTCCTGACAATATAAATATTTTGTTTGCTGTTTTTTCCCATTTATCGGTAAATAAAAAAATATCTTCAGGGAAAGGTTTAAGATATTAAAAATAATTTTGAAATTGATTTTACAGAACGGTTGTAACTGCTCATTTGGCATGGATTGCGGCGGCAAATTCTTTTAAAAGGGCGCTGTCGTTATTTGTCTCAAAATGATTTCCTACCACAATAATGTGCGCACCGGCCAACACCTTTTTATTTGCAGTTTCCGGGGACTTTATTCCGCCACCAACTATAATTGGCAAGTCTACAGAGTGTGAAACGCCCCTAACCATTTCTTCGGGAATACTCTGTTTTGCGCCGCTCCCCGCTTCGAGATAGATGACTTTAAAGCCGAGATATTCTGCTGCCAGGGCATGGGCGATGGCAATATCTGTTTTGTCCCGTGGGATGGGTTTTGTCCCGCTCATAAATTCCACTGAAGTTGTTTGCCCGGACTCAACAAGCATATAGGCCGTCGAGATCACTTCAATTTTAGATTTTTTTATTACCGGCGCAGCCAATACCTGGTTTCCGATCAGATAATCGGCGTTGCGCCCGCTGATCAAAGACAGATAAAGCAAAGCGTCGGCATGGACAGAAAGCTGGTTTACCCCGCCGGGGAAAATAATAACAGGCGTATTTTGTGCCGAAGATTTTATCAGCTTGACTTTAGAATCAAACTCGTTGCCATTTAGTAAACTGCCGCCAATTAAAAGCATGTCAATCCCGGAGCTTATGCACCGCTCAATAAAGGGCGGGATGTCTGGTGCCGTGATTTTATCGGGATCGATTAAAATAACAAATGCCGCTTCAGATTTTATTTTTGGTTGCTGGAAATGTTGAAGGATGTTCATAATGACCGGGTAATAATTTTTTATTTTAAAATTAGAAAACTTTGCGGGGCGGTGCAAAAACTATTACAGGTCACGGATTATAAACGAAGCCTCCGGGCCGTATTGAAATAGAAAATCTAAAATATTCATTTCTGCTATTTGCGGTGATTTTAGTTTTGGGAAAATGCAAGTTTCGATATGGGCGCCGTTCAGTTTGGATGTATCAATCTGCCTGGCATCTGCATCTTTTTGCAGGAGATAGTAGCGATGGAGATCGTTTGACTTGGCAAAGTCTATCAGATTATCTTCCAGTTTGCCGGTAAAATTTAAGCTGGAGGTTTGGACAATTGTGCTGCCAATTTTTAATCGTTTCAAAAAAAAATTAAGGAAAGCCGTCAGGAAATCGGTTAAGCAATTATTGGTATTTTTAAGAATTTGTTCAATCTCCGGA
This sequence comes from Calditrichota bacterium, assembly GCA_024277115.1. Classification (GTDB taxonomy): domain Bacteria; phylum Calditrichota; class Calditrichia; order Calditrichales; family J004; genus JABFGF01. The sequence goes on along the minus strand of JAJRVW010000060.1, from coordinate 7,491 downwards.
AAATAGTCATCAAAATAGGGCGCCGTATTAAATTTGTGGTGGATCGTTTTTAAATGCTTAAAGTTCCAGTTCTCAATAAACGCAATTTCTTTTTGGTAGATAGGTTTTTTATAGCCGTTGTGCTGCACGGGCACGCTTAGCGCCGGTATGCCCGGAGCAATGGAATTACGTGTGATGGCCGAACGTTTCTGAAACTGAACATGATCGGCGATTAAAACAAACCGGCATGGCAGGAACTGTATAAAATACGATGCGTCGGGCAGATAGGCCGGAAGGGTTGCGGTAAAACTCATTCGCCCTCTTTTTTTATAATCTTTTTGATAATTGTTTTGAGGTTAAAAATGGCCCGGTTCAGGTTTGTATCCATCTTGCCTTTAAAAGAAAAACCAAACTCTTCCTGATATAAAAACCGTTTATCCGATGCCCATTTTGCTTTGTAGGCCTCGTTACCGCGCATAAAGTCGAATTCAATATTTTTATTTTCGATGCCATCGGTAATGGCCCGTAATATGAGTTGGTTGCCAAGGGCGTATCGTGCATATTGCGGATTAAAGCCTGCCTGCATGTACATCACACGGTTATTAAAAATATAACAGTATAAACAACCGATGGTCTCATTTTTGTATTTTACAATATAAAAAGCCAATTGGCCGAGCGCTAAAAATATTTTTGCAATCTTTTGATGAAAGGCGCCCCGTTGTTCAAAAACAAATTTTGTATCTTTAGCCTGGTCTGTAAAACGCTGGTCATGTAAATCAAATAGGGCCTTTATCGCTTCGTCTATTTCAGACTCATTCTCAATTTTATCGATGACAATATCGGGGTCTTTGTTTATTTTGTTCCGTGTACGTCGCAAACTGGATTTCATGTTTTTGGATAGGCCTTTTAATAGCTCTTCCTCGCTCTCCGGCAAATCCAGGTAGGGGCACGTGGATGTTTTTTTGAAAAATGTTGGAAAGTGGTTTTTTTGAGCAAATAGGTTTTGTAATTTCCAAAGATTGGAGCTTGGCAGGATATTATTTAGAACGAGTTTATCATATTTAACGAGTGCATCAATTATGTGTGGATGGTTAAAAATTTCTAATATAAAATCGGTTTCATATTTTTCAGAGATGATAACATCAAGATAATCACTGGATTCAAACTCGGTCCCTAAAAATTTGATAATATGTAATTTTTTAATAATTGTCGTATAAAAAGGAATGATACAAAAAAGCGTGTCATTTTCGTCGTAAATGCAAAAAATGAGTAGATTTGAGCCTTGTGGTAATTTATTTTTATAATTTGTCCACCAGGTGTAAATCCAATCCCATGAGAGAAAAGGGCTGTGAATATCGATATGGTGGGTTAATGTATTCCAGGCGTCTTTTAATTCAAGCAGCTCTTGTTCGGTTTTACAGATTGTGACCTTCATGTTTTCCAGTTCTAAGATTGTTTTTATCACGAATTGTTTTCGCTAAAGATCGTCTAAAAAAGGATGAATTTAAATAAAAATCTAATTAAAACACAGATGAGTAGAAATAATCTATTCTGCAACTTGACTACCTGTAATAATACCTTTATATTAGCTGCTCTTTTAAATGATGACGCTGTAGGAGGCGATTTGAAAACTTATATTGCTTCAGAAGAAGAAGTAGAAAATTCGAAACAATGGTTTGTAATTGATGCCAATGATCTTGTTTTAGGTCGTTTGGCAACTAAAGTAGCCTCAATTCTCCGAGGAAAACACAAGCCTACATATTCGCCACATTATGATGTGGGCGATTTTATTGTTGTAGTAAATGCAGACAAGGTTAAGTTGACAGGCAAGAAAATGCTTCAGAAAACCTATTTTCGTCATTCGGGCTATCCCGGTGGTGAAAAGATTACTCCGGTTCGGTTGATGTTGCAAAGACACCCTGAAAGAGTAATTGAGTCTGCTGTAAAAGGGATGTTGCCAAAGAATAGCCTTGGTAGGCAGATGATTAAAAAGCTTAAAGTATATGCTGGAGACAATCATCCGCATAGTGCACAACAGCCCAAAGAATTAACCTTAAATTAGTTAAAGGCAAATAGATGGAAGTATATATTGCTGTAGGTCGTAGAAAGCAGTCAATTGCCCGTGTACGAATGACGCCGGGTAAGGGAAAGATGATTGTTAATAAAAGTGAGTTTTTGGCTTACTTTAAGCGTGAAACATTATTAATGGATATTATGCAACCGCTTGAAATTACTGAAAATACAGGTAATTTTGATTTTACCGTACATGTAAATGGCGGTGGGTTATCCGGGCAGGCTGGCGCTGTAAGGTTAGGCATTGCAAGGGCATTGATCCAGTATAGTGAAGATTACCGTTCCAGTTTAAAGCAGGCTGGTTTTCTGACACGTGATTCGCGTGAAACAGAACGTAAAAAATATGGTTTGGCTAAAGCGCGTAAGAGATTCCAATTCTCAAAACGTTAAAATTGTCGAGTGTTTTCACGGGGCGTTTGCCCCGGTTAAATTAATTAAAATAAAACGCACATCTGTTAATCACTTATCGGGTGCCCTGTATAAAGGGTTTTTTAAGTGGATAAATTAATGGGTGGAGGTATAACCCAAATAAGGAGGATACATATGCCTGCTGTCTCACTAGAGCAGTTACTTGCTTCAGGTGCCCATTTCGGACACCTTACCCGCCGTTGGGATCCCAAAATGAAGAAATACATCTTCATGCAGAAAAATGGGATTCACATTATTGATCTTAAAAAAACACAATTAAGTTTAGATGCCGCTATAAAGGCTGTTCGTAAAGTTGTCGCAGAAGGATATGAAGTCCTTTTTGTTGGTACAAAAGTTCAGTCTAAGGAAATAATAGCGTCTGAAGCAGAACGTTGCGAGCAATATTATGTTACGCACAGATGGTTGGGTGGCATGCTTACAAATTTTACGACCATTAAGAAATCAATCAAGCATTTTAAAAATCTTGATAAGATGAGTAAAGATGGGACGTATGAAAAGATATCAAAAAAAGAGCGTTTAACAATTGATCGCGATAAGGAAAAGCTGAATCGTGTTTTATGTGGGATAGAAGACATGAAGCGGTTGCCCGGGGCAATTTTTGTTGTGGATACCAAGAAAGAGCATATTGCCGTTAAAGAAGCGATTAATATGAATATCCCCGTTTTTGCCATGGTTGATACAAACTGCGACCCAACACTGATCGATTACCCGATCCCGGCAAATGACGACGCGGCAAAAAGCATTAGTTTGATCATAAGCACCGTTGCTGATGCAATTTAGGAAGAGAAACAAAAGGTAAAACAAGATAAAGCATTAAAAGAAGCCGCTCAGAAAGAAAAAAAATCTGTGGAAGAAAAACCGGCAGCTAAACAAGAAAAGAAAATTGTTAAAAAAACGAACAAGGAGTCTTAAACGATGGCAGAGATAACCGCTGCAATGGTTAAAGAGCTGAGAGAAAAAACAGGCGTTGGTATGATGGACTGTAAAAATGCTCTCAAAGAAGCTGATGGCGATTTAGATAAGGCCTCAGACATATTACGAAAAAAAGGAATCGCAAAAGCCGCAAAAAGAGCTGGTCGCGAAGTAAAAGAAGGTTTGATAGAGTCATATATCCACCCTGGCAGTAAATTAGGCGTTATTGTAGAAGTTAATTGTGAAACTGATTTTGTGGCTAAGACAGATAATTTTAAAGGTTTTGTTAAAAATCTGGCGATGCATATTGCAGCTTCAAGCCCACTTGCTGTGAAAAGGGAAGAAATTGACCCGGCACTTGTTGAAAAAGAAATGGAAATCTTTAAGGATCAGGCAAAAGCCGAAGGTAAACCTGATCATATTATTGAAAAAATTTCTACGGGACGTTTAGAGAAATATTACTCTGAAACTGTTCTTTTAAATCAGGCATTTGTAAAAGAGCCGGAAAAAACAATTGAAGATTTGTTGAACGAGACAATTTCAAAAGTTGGTGAAAATATAACTATAAAACGTTTTGCCCGCTTCCAAATCGGTGGATAATGGTTGACCCTAATCAAAAATTAGAATATAAACGTGTTTTACTTAAATTAAGTGGTGAATCGCTTGGTGGTGAAAAGCAAACGGGTATTGACCCTGATACAATTGCCAAATTTGTTGAAGAAGTAAAGCAGGTTGCAGAAATGGGCTTGCAGGTTGGTATTGTGATCGGTGGTGGTAATATTTTTAGGGGACTTTCTGAAAATGCTGCTCGGATGGACCGTGTAACAGCCGACCAAATGGGGATGTTATCCACAATTATAAACTCCCTTGCATTAAAAGATACATTTATAAATGCCGGTTTAAATGCCCATGTTATGACTGCTTCTCAAATGGTTGATTTTGCCGAACCCTTTTCAAAGGGCGCGGCCACAAAATATCTAAATGCCGGAGAAATAGTTATATTTGGTGGAGGGACGGGTAATCCTTATTTTACGACCGACACAGCTGCTGTTTTAAGGGCCATTGAAATAGAAGCCGATGTAATTCTTAAAGGGACGCGTGTTGATGGTGTTTATGATAGTGACCCCGAAAAAAATTCTGATGCTGTAAAGTTTGACAAATTAAGTTATATTGATGTTGTTCAACGTGGTCTTAAAGTAATGGACAGCACGGCGATCACATTATCGATGGATAACAATTTGCCGATAATTGTTTTTAATTTTAATATTACAAATAATTTTAAACGCGTCGTTTGTGGTGAAAATATTGGTACAACTGTTCAGAGGTGAGTTATGAGTGCAAAAGAAATTCTTAGTGATGCTAAAACTCGAATGGACAAGGCGATTGCTGCCTTACATCATGATTTAGCAAAAGTACGAGTGGGGCGGGCAACACCGGATTTGTTAGATTCTGTTATGGTAGAATATTACGGGCAACAGGTGCCCATAGGCCAGGCTGCGACCATTAGCATTCCAGAACCAAGGCTTATAGTCGTCCAGCCTTGGGAAAAAGCACATCTGGCTGAATTTGAACGTGCAATCCTTAAAGCTGACTTGGGATTAAACCCTTCAAATGATGGGGCATTTATTCGCCTCCCGATACCTGCGCTTAGTGAAGAACGTAGAAAAGACATGGTTAAATTAGCTAAGCAATTTGGTGAGAATGGTAAGATTGCCGTTAGAAATATTCGTCGCGATGCCAATGATCATCTCAAGAAAATGGAGAAAAACCACGAACTCTCGGAAGATGAACTAAGTGTTGAGCTAGATGAGATCGCAAGTCTTACCGAAAAACATATTGCGACCATTGAAAAAGTTCTGTCTGATAAAGAGAAAGAAATATTGGAAATATAATCAATAAAAAAGTATAGTTAAGGCTGGGTAACATAGGTTGTCCAGCTTTTTTTTTGCCTGTTCCGATAAGATAAAATGAATAGTTTTGTCAAAATTATAATTTAAGAATTTTAATATAAGCTCGAAAAGGTAAAAGATGTTTATTTAATAAAAATTGAATTTAATTTAAATAATTGACCCGCGACACATTTTGTTTTTTGAGTTATTTGGTATACTTAACGAAGTCGATGTAACTATTTTAGATTTATGGTTTTAAGCAGGAATAAAGGAGTAAGCTTGCTCGCTAATGCAAACGTGATGGATCAACAAAAATCTATAAATACGCTGATAATAGGCTGGAACAATGAAGCGGCCACTCTATACGACAGGTTATTAAATTCCCCCGCATTAGGCTATAACATTAAAGGCTTTATCCGACCTGCCGGATTTCAGGAAGACAGTTTTTATAAAAATGTGCCTGTTGTTGGCGATATAAGTACACTTACAAAATGCATCGAATCTAATTCGATTGATGAAGTACTTATTGTCCTCTCTCCAAGTGAGCAACAATTTCTTACGGCAATATTATCTGAGTGTAAAAAAACAGAAACGGAATACCGGGTTGTTTCCGATGCATACGATACGGCCTATAAACATGTTGTCCGCGGGGTAATTAAAGAAGCCCTCAAGCCCGGCGACTTTGGTTTTAGGCGATTTGTCGATTTGTTTGGTGCCTTGTTCATGCTTCTGCTTTTATTTCCACTCTTTTTCATTGTTGCGCTTGCCATAAAAATCGAATCGCGTGGCACGGTATTTTATTCCCAACAACGGTGTGGTAAGGATGGTAAAATCTTTTCGGTGTATAAATTCAGGTCCATGGTTCAAAATGCGGAGAAAATATCCGGACCGGTATGGGCGCAAAAAAATGATCCTCGTATAACTAAACTCGGCCGGTTTATGCGAAAAACACGTATAGATGAGCTTCCACAACTGATGAATATTATCAAAGGGGACATGAGTTTTATTGGCCCTCGCCCGGAAAGGCCCTTTTTTGTCGATTCATTTAAAAAACAAATTCCAATGTATATAAACCGTTTACGCGTTAAGCCAGGTGTTACTGGTTTGGCACAAGTTACTGTAGGTTATGATGAGACTTTAGAGGATGTAAAAGCTAAAATCAGGGCAGACAATAAGTATATTGAACAGGCCGATTCCTGGAAGATGAACCTATGGATACTCTGGCAAACTGTTTTTGTTGTTCTTCTTGGTGAAGGTCAATAGCGTTCTAAAAATATGTCTAATCCTATCCTTTTTAATTAAATATTCCTAATCAAAACCTTGGTCTATTATTCAAATAAAATTAAATAAAATTAATTTTAGGTGAACTTTTGGCGATTTTTATGTGGTTCATAAAGTAATATAAATAAAAACTCCACTATCGTGTACATTTTAACTCTTTAAAACGTACTTGACGTGGCGAAGCTGTATCATTATCTAAAAAAAATTATGGAAAAAATACAAATAGATTCGAAATTCGCTGATAAGAATGGCGAAATAATGATTGTCGAGCTGGGCGGCCATGTTGATCAATCAAATAGTTTTCAACTACAAAAAATGTTTGATGACATCATTGAAAGCAAAGTATTTAAAGTTATTGTGGACTTTAAATCCCTCCATTATATGAGTAGTGCTGGTTGGGGGATTTTTGTTGGCGAGGTTAAACGGTTTCGGGAAAACGGTGGAGATATCAGATTGGCCGCAATGAACCCCGAAATAAACGATGTTTACCAAATGCTTGAGTTCTACCATATTTTAGATGACTTTACCACTGTAGAGGAAGCGGCAGCCTCATTTGAAAGTGATGATGACGTCCTTGATATTGTTGACGACGATGACAAGACATTGCCATTTTCCGGAATCACTTCCGGGCCCGAACCCGATTCATGAGAAATTGATATATCAGATAATATTGCGGGGGACGAAGGAGAAGTGCCTCCTAAAAAAGAAACAGCGGATGTCATCGAAATGATCCCAAGTACGGCATCAAAAAAGACATCAGGTAAGTATGTAGATGAGTTTATTCCACACCCAATTCTTAGTGATGTTAAATTAGCGGAACTGCCCCTTGCTGAAAAAGTGAAACGTGTAGTTTCAGAAAATCCCCTTATTAGTACATGGCAAATAAAAAAGGTTTTGAAACACGATCATTTTGGAAATACAAAAATTG
>JAJRVW010000059.1 GCA_024277115.1 Calditrichota bacterium | reverse complement strand
TTTCTTTCACTAATCCTATATTTTGATTTTCTCTTTTTGCCATGTTTTTTCCTTTGTTTTTTTGGTCAAACTAAATTTAGGAAGGACATGGCAATTTTTCACATATTTGCCTTTTTACACAAATTTAAGGACGCAATCGATTGGTTTTTAATAAGTCCCGCATATTTGATCCTTTAAAATTATTGTTTAGTGGTCAATATACAAACTATTTGTGCATTTAAAAGGGCATCTTGCAGATATGACCTAAATGTTACTAAATTCAACTTTTTGTGAAGTTTAAATATTTCAGGGCTTAAAAAAACCAAGTATGTCACGGATGGAATTTACTTCTAAAAAACGTTCGGTGGTGATACCGTGGTTCTCCACATGTTCATGGGCCCAGGTTGTTTCGCAGGGAATATGAATGGCTGACCCGCCAAGTTCAATTACCGGCAAAATATCCGATTTAAGCGAATTGCCGACCATCAGGAATTGCTCTACGGGGATATCCAGATGGGCGATAAGTTTTTTATAGTTCTCTACCTTTTTCTCGCTCATAATCTCGATGTGATGGAAATATTTCTCCAGGCCGGAGTTGCCCAGTTTGCGTTCCTGGTCCAATAAATCGCCCTTCGTAGCCACGATCAAACGATAGTTGTTTTGCAGTTTTTTCAGCACTTCTTCTACACCATCCAAAAGCTCAACAGGTTTGTTGATCAGTTCGTTGCCAAGTTCTAAAATCTTGCCAATTTTGACAGGATCAATTTTGTTACCGGTTAATTTAAGCGCTGTCTCGACCATAGAAAGCATAAAGCTTTTCGCGCCGTAACCATACTGCCCGATATTGCCGATTTCGATTTTAAGCAGCTCGTCGTTGCAGTCATTTTCCGAAATTATGTCGCATAAAAGGGCGCAAAATTTTTTCTCGGCCTCACGATAATAGGGTTCGTTTACCCACAAGGTGTCGTCCGCATCAAAGCAGATGAGTTTAATTTTATCTTTCATTTTTCGAGCCTTTCAGGATCAAAATCCGGGTGATTAAAATAGTGGCTATGTGAGAAAACACAATCTCCGCAAGATAGAGGATAAATTCAATAGAATCCAGGCTACAATTTTGTTGCCTCGATCTGCTTATTTTATTATTCTAACCCACTTTTAAAAGATCAATTCTAATAGTTTGCAGGCTTATATTTTGGCCTGTAAAATCTTTGGGCCACAACCAGAAAAGTATTTAATGAATAATTTTCCATCCATGCCCGGTCGTCATTTCCCCCTTCTCCTTTTTATTTCTATTTATTTTGGTATCCTGCAATTTTTATACAGCCAGCCTGTTTCCGGCCCTGAAACCGGTTTGCCTTTTATACAAAATTTTACGGCGAAAGAGTATGGCCTGCACCCGCAAAACTGGGTAAGCGCACAAGATGCCCGCGGTATTATGTACTTTGCAAATACGGGCGGCCTGCTGGAGTTTGACGGTGTAAACTGGCGCCGGCACGAGCTGTTTGAAAGCCTTACGATTGTCTCGATGGCTATCGACAGGCAAGGCAACATCTTTTTGGGCGGCCGTGGCGAGTTTGGTTACCTCGAGGTCGATTCCAGCGGACAGTTTATTTATATGTCACTTCTCAAGTACTTGCCGGAAGAGATAAAAAGTATCCGCATGGTGTGGGAAACAATCAGCACAACACACGGCGTTTACTTCCGTAGCAAATATCATATTCTGCGATGGAACGGAATATCCTTAAAAACCTGGGAAACAAAAACATCCTTTAGTCATCTTGCTGCTGTGCGCGATACAGTCTACGTTTTGGAAAAAGGTTCAGGGTTAAAGATTTTATTAAACGATTCCCTCCAAATCATCCCCGGTGGTGCACTTTTTGCGGATAAAGCGATGAATGTAATTCTGCCCTATGACACATCCAGGTTATTGCTTGGCACCCGTAATGACGGGCTTTATATTTTTGACGGCCAGGAAATGGCGCGCTTTAAAACCGAAGCGGATATGTTTTTTCGTGAAAACCAACTATACCACGGTGTGCGGCTTTTGGGAAAAGAAGCAAAATGGGCGCTGGCCACGACCCGCGCAGGCCTGTTGATTTTAAATAAAGCAGGGAAGGTTTTACGCCATTTAAACAAGGATTTGGGGTTAGCTGCGAATAAGGTCCATTTTGTGTTGCAAGACCGGCAGGGCGCGCTTTGGTTGTCATTAAATAACGGCATTTCCCGTGTTGAAATCGCTTCGCCTTTTGCCATTTTTGACCAGCGCCTTGGCATAGAAGGAACCCCGCATGTTATGGCCCGCTATCAGGGCGATCTGTTTATTGGGACAAACCGTGGCTTATTCCGACAGGATAAAGGTCCTTCTAAAATTCAAAACAGGCCGTTGGCCGGGCAAAATTTTACAGCAGTTCAGGGTGTAACCGGGCAGGTTTGGGCGCTGCATGCCACGGGCAGCCAATTGTTGGTAGGTACAGGTGGCGGTATTTTTTCTATACAAAATAAAAAGGCCGGCTTGATTGCCAGCCTCCCTAATGCGACCTATTGTTTTTATCGTGGTGATGAAAATCTAATTTTTGCCGGAACGCGCAATGGGCTGGTTGTACTAAAAGCGACCAACCAAAATTGGGTATTTGCCGGAAAAGTACAAAATATCTCCGAAGCCGTCAGCACCATTGCGGGCGATAAAAAAGGCAATTTGTGGCTCGGCACGGCTTTTCAGGGTCTGCGAAAAGTGCTGATAAATAATCAGGCACCGTTAAGCTCCCGGGTTATAAAATATGGCAAAGAGCACGGCCTTCCGGGAGGGATGAATTATGTTTACCCGGTTGATGGACAGGTAAAAATCGGCACTTTTAAAGGATTGTTCCACTTCAGCGAGGCGATGCAAAAATTTATCCCCGATTCCAGCCTGGGAACATTTCTTACCGATTCCACCCTCACCATTAACCGACTGGCTCAGGATAAAAAAGGGGACATCTGGGTGATGGCTGGCAACAAGAACAGCCGTCTGTACCATGGTCGCCTCACGGATGGCAATTACGTGTGGCTGAACAGGCCATTCAGGCGTTTAAAAGATATGAATTCTGTTTTGGAGATTTATCCCGAGCCGAACGGGTTTGTCTGGTTTTTAGGGCGTGATGAAAAAATCTATCGATTTGACCCCAATTTCACACAAAAATTTAAGGATACATTTTCGGCCCTGGTGCGCCGGGTGCGTACAATTCCGGGCGATTCGTTAATTTGGGGCGGCTCGCTGCAAAGCCCTTCCATAAAACTTTCTCCCAAGGCTACCTTGTCTTTTACGGAAAATTCAGTGCGGTTCGAATATGCAGCGCCCAGTTATGACCAACCGGAGGCCAATCGCTATCAGACAAAACTGGAAGGCTATGATTCGGGATTTCATCCGTGGACGGCGGAAACAAAAAAAGATTATACCGGCCTGCCGGCGGGCACGTATACTTTTCGTGTAATTGCTAAAAATATTTATGGCGACACGAGCAGTGAGGGCCGTTTTATTATCACGGTTTTAGCGCCCTGGTACCAAAGTTGGTGGGCCTATATTTTGTACCTGGCGATTGCTGTTTTAATTGTTGTCCTGATCGTTAAAATACGGATTGTAAGCCTTAAACAAAAAACACGGCAATTGGAAAGCCTGGTTGATGACCGCACACGAATCATCCGCGAGCAGGCAGAAAAGCTGGAAGTTCTTAACACGATGAAGTCGCGCTTTTTTGCCAATATTTCCCATGAATTCCGCACACCTTTAACACTGATCCTTGGGCCAATTGACGATATGCTGGCCCGGCCGGAGAAAAAACCGGAGAAGAAAACCCTGAATTTAATGCAACGTAACGCCCTTAGGATTTTACAGCTTATAAACCAGTTGTTGGACCTCTCGCGCCTGGAATCAGGAAAATTAAAACTACAGGTAAGCCGTGGTGATTTGAGCGTTTTTATCAAAGGGATCGTCATGTCGTTTGCCTCTCTGGCCGGGCAGAAAAAAATCGATTTAGATTATTTGGAACCAAGCCGGAAGGAAGATTTAGCCGGTTTAAAAAACGCCTATTTTGACCATGATATAATCGAAAAGATTTTTTATAATTTACTCTCAAATGCATTCAAATTTACGGCGGAAGGTGGCGCTGTGCAGGCCAAAATATCCAATCATAAAAAAAGCGGTTTTGTTGAAATTAGCATAAAAGACAGTGGTATCGGCATTCCGGCCAATCGGTTGGAAACCATCTTTGAGCGGTTTTATCAAGTTGATTCGGGCAACACGCGCGAGCAGGAAGGCACAGGGATCGGGCTTGCCTTAACCAAAGAATTAGTGGAACAACATCATGGTGCGATTTCGGTAATGAGTACGGTGGGTGAGGGGACCGAGTTTAAAGTAATTTTACCGGTTTCAAAAGAACATTTTTCCGCGGATGAAATTATTGATGGAATGGCGCCTGTTGTCAGCGTAAATGAAAATGATAATCCCCGGGAAAGCAGTCCCGAACAAATCCCTAAAATGAATGCCGTCGATGCGCTTAACCCGGATAGTGACACACCTATAATCTTGGTGGTGGACGATCATCCCGATGTGCGGCGCTATATCCGGTCGCACCTGGAGGACCGGTATAAAATCCTGGAGGCCGAAGATGGAACGGATGGTGTAAAAAAGGCCATTGAATCGATCCCGGACATTATCATCAGCGATGTGATGATGCCAAAACTGGATGGCTATCAGCTTTGCGAAACATTAAAATTAAATGAAAAGACGTCGCATATCCCCATTGTGCTGCTTACGGCAAAAGCGGGCGAGAAGGACAAAATTTCCGGATTGGAAACAGGGGCGGATGATTATTTGACCAAGCCATTTAATTCCAAGGAGCTGCATGTGCGGGTGCGTAACCTGATCGCGCAGCGCCGTAAATTACAAGAACGTTTTCAGAAAGAGGGCATGCTTAAGCCGCAGGATGTGAATGTGACTTCGGTCGAAGAAGCTTTCCTGGTCCGTTTGAAAAAGACCATCGAGGAAAACCTCGGTATTGAAAATTTTGGTGTGGAAAGCCTGAGCGCCGCTTTAAGTATTGGGCGTCGGCAATTGCACCGGAAAATTAAAGCCATCACCGGGCAAACGCCCACCAATTTTATCCGCTCGATGCGCCTGCAAAGGGCCAAACAATTATTAGAACACAAATCGGGCACGGTTTCCGAGATTGCATTCCAAACAGGCTTTGGCAGCCTTTCCTATTTTTCGTCCTCATTTAAAGAGCAGTTCGGCAAACTCCCCTCGGAGATTTAACCATTCCAAACCCAAACTCCCCGCAATGTCTTTATTTGTCCCATTATCGTTAAAGATTGTCCCCAGCGCGCAAGCATGGCGCCCTTTCCCCTTCTTATAATACGATCAAGTGATTTTAAGAAATAAATACTCTCTTACCCATCATCAAGGAGGAAATATATGAAGCATTTAATCCGGCTTTATTTTAGCACAATAGCGATAGTTTTATTCTTTACGGCCTTTTCAATCGCGCAAAGTAGCTGGCAGGCGACCGCTGGCCCGGAGGGTGGCAGCATAAAGGCAATGGGCATCAACTCAAACGGTGATATTTTTATTGGCAGCAGCTCGGGGGTTTTTCGTTCTGTGGATAATGCCGGGAGCTGGGAAAAATCGAATAATGGTATATTCTCATCATTTTTTACAAGTTTTGCAGTGAATGACTCGGATGATATTTTTGTGGGCACGACCAATCTTGGGATTTACCGTTCTACCGATAATGGCGATAACTGGCAGTCAATAAATACGGACCTGCCCAAAAAGGATGTTAAATCCATTGATATTTGGAATGATGGCGAGCTGATAATTGGCATTAATGGCGGTGGCGTTTTTCGCTCGCAGGATAATGGGGAATCCTGGTCCGAGTTTAACAACGGGCTGGAAGACCTTCGGGTTTATGCGACTGCTGTCAGCGCTGAGGGCGACGTGTATGGCGGAACGCTTTCGACGGGTATTTATCGTTTTCTTGCATCGGATACGACCTGGAGACAGGTTTCCAATGGTCTGGCTACTTTAAGGTGCAATGCGCTGGAAACTAACGCTACCGGCGATGTATTTGCCGGGACCAATACCGGCATCTTTATGCTAAACAAGGGCGATACAACCTGGTCTGAGCTAAAAAACGGCACACAGTCCCTTGGCTATGTCAGTTCTGTTTTTATTGATAAAAACGAGGGGCTGTTTGCTACAACATTGGCCGGGGCTTTTAAATATGACCCGATTGCCGGTATCTGGAATGCGATCAATGATGGCCTTACAAACCTTCGTGTTTGGGGGATTGCCGAAAATGACAACGGACAGCTTTTTCTGATTAACGATGCCGGCGTTTCGCGCTCGGAAGATGGTGGCGCCAGCTGGGCCTATAAGGTTAATGGGTTGAAAATTTCTCGTGTTACCGCGTTGCATGTCCTTGCCGGTGGGACTTTGGTGGCAGCCACAGAAAACAATGGCATCGCGCGCTCTTTTGATGAGGGCGACACCTGGGCATATTCTAATACTGGCCTTAGTTCAGTTAGTACAAAGTCGATGGTTGTGGATTCGAGCGGAACTATTTTTGTTGGGGTGTCCGGTGTAAATGGTCTCTTTCGTTCAACGGACCAGGGCGGAAATTGGACGTTGTTGCAAAATATATTTGGTTCCAGCAGTGTCGGGTCGTTCGCGGTAAATAAATCACGGATTTATGCCTCGCCTACCTCCGCTGTATTTTTTTCGGAAGATGGCGGCGACAATTGGGAGGCAGTGCCCCTGGGTGGTTTACTCAATAAAAATATTCGCGGCCTTGCGGTCAATTCTGAAAATACATTGTTTGCCGGAACCTGGAATGGCGGGATTTTTAGGATTGCGGAAGGTGACACGGCCTGGACACAAGTAAATAATGGCCTGACTTCATTGTTGGTTTACACATTAAAAATTAATGCCAAGGGCGAGCTTTTTGTCGGGACAAATGGCGGCGGTGTTTTTCGCTCGGTTGATAATGGCGATAACTGGGTAGCGGTCAACGAGGGAATCCCTTCGCTGTATATAAAAACACTGGCTATTTCGGATGCGGGTCATATATTTGCCGGCGCTTTTGGCATGGCGGCATATTCGATGGACAACGGCGAAAGCTGGACCGACATGAGCGAAGGTTTGGATGCGATTAATGTCAGCACATTTGCGGTCCAGGCAGATGGAAAAGTTTATGCTGGATCATCGGGCAATGGTGTGTTTTCTAATTCGGCGTTGGTCACTGCGATCAATAGTGAACCAGGGCAGGCTCCAAACGTTTTTACGCTCAATCAGAATTATCCTAATCCTTTTAATCCTGTAACGACTATTTCTTTTACAATTGGCAATCCGGCCAATATAACCGTTAAGGTTTTTGATAATACCGGAAGGGAAATCCGCACTTTGTTTCAGGGCAAGGTTTCGGCAGGGTTGCACGCCGTAAGCTGGGATGGTAAAAATGCCCGGGGCCGCCAAGTGGCAAGTGGGGCTTATTACTACAGCGTGGAATCCAAAGGGTTTAAGTCTGTAAAAAAGATGACCCTGCTGAAATAGTATGGAGGACCTCTGGCGCCAGTGAGAACAACAACTTTAGATGGATAAAATCTAAAAAAAAAAGGAAAAATATGAGACGTTTAAAAAATATATTTATTACAGCCGTTATGCTTTTTTGTAGTGTACAAAATAATCTGTACGCGCAGCAATACAGCCCCACAATTGATTTTGAGAATGTGCTGAATACTTATTTTGACTCCGAATCCGGTTTGATCAGTTTTAGGGACGCGCGTGTTATTTTTGCGCCGGAAGGAAAATTTAACGGGCAGATTGCCGTTGTTGATGCGGATAATAAAGTGGTGAGCAGTTTTTCGTTTTACAAGGATTATAAATACCGTGCGGGTGTGTATGCCAGGGCTTTGGTTAAAACCCCTGCCGATGTCACGCTGACCAGGCCGGGTATTTACAGCATTGTTTTTCTTGTGGATAAAAAACCGGTTACACGGCTGCCTTTTAAGCTGGTGCAATCTTCGGCTGGCGATGATCCCTTTAATCCCCAAAAAAAATATCGTTTTGACGGGTACTGGCGCACTTTTGCATTTATTGTAATGAATACCTGGAAAGGCGAGGATTTTCCCGAAGTGCATTATTGGATGGGTGGTGTGGACCTACCCGAGGGGAAACAGCGCGGTTCGCAAATTGTAACATTATTCCGGGATGGGAAACTTGTGGCGCACAGCAAGCGTGGTGTCGGTACGATGCAACCCGGGCATTTTAGAGAGGTGAGGAGTTCCTTGTATCACATCCACCCTGCCGGGAAAGAGGCCAATGCCATCCCCTTTTTATTAAAGGACTGGCAAGTGGACGGAATTTACGAGCTTCGTGTAAACCGCCAGTCGGATAAAGTGGCGCTTCGCTCGTTCGATTTTAAGGTGGCCAATGGTAAAATTGAAGGCCACCCGCGCTCAAAATTTGGTTATAAGCCTCAAGTAGATTATATCGCGCCCCGTGTACAAAAGAAGGGTGCAACCTCTCTAGAGCTTACCGAAGCGATTTGGATTGAGGACAGGAAAATAAGTGGTGAGGTTCTCTAAAAAATCCGGGCTCGTCGTTTAGTTTATTGTTGCAACACCCATTTATTGGTACGGGCTTTTTTAGATAACGTGAGTTCGATATAAAACTTTTGCATTGAGAAAATTATTTTAACCCTAAGATAGGCATATAAAAACAACTCACCCCTAATTCCCCTCTCTTATTGAAAATCCCGAGTATCGGGGCAAGAGAGGGGATTTAGGGGTGAGTTCCGAAAAAAATTATACTAAAAATAAATGTTTTCTTTAGATCGATCTCGGGTTAGATAGATTTTTTCATAAGAGGTAAAAAACGGCCTTTGGGATAGCTGGCAACCTTATCAAAAGTTGAGAAGCCGTGACGGGTGTAGAAAGCTTCGGCATTAGGATCGGCCTCAACAATAATGTCCTTTATTCGTGTCATGGTCTTTTTCAGGCTTTTGTTAAGTAATAACGTGCCATAACCTTTGCCGATGTGATCCGGTAAAACCCACAGATGCATTATTTCATAATTTGATTTGTTTTCCTGAATGGCGCAAAACCCGATTATTGAGCCACCTAAATCCAACTTATAAATGCTCTGGGTGGAAAAATCACGCTCGGAAAGGTGTAAATCGGGCAACCATTTTTTTATCCATTCTGGCGGATAGCCCCAATAACTTTTGGATGCCACACTGATTTTATTGAGGGTGGGAATATCGCAGGTATGGGCTTTGTGTATAACCGGTTTCATTTTTTTTCTTTGAAGAAAGGTTTTTAAAACAGAAAACGTATTGATCTGCTTTCTGAGGCTATCATTTGGCTTTATTGATTGTAGCACGAAACCTTCAATGAATAGATGAAGCATTTCTCTCTTTCGTTTGGCATAATTAGTTTTGTTTAATAATGTCACCTTTTACCGGCGAATAATCAAAGCTAATTTTGCCATTTACTTCAAGCGTTTTAAAAAAGCATTTTACGCCCGTTGCCATGTTCATATTTTCAATATTTTGTATATGAAAATGCAGATGGGGTTCTGACGAATTTCCCGAGTTTCCACAAAGGCCTAATAGCTGGCCCTGTTTAATCTGTTGCCCTTGTTTTACTTTTATTGATTTTTGTTTGAAATGTGCAAAAACAAGGTACTCATTATTGGGTGTTTTTAAAATGACTGAGTTGCCGGGCACATACATCGGGTTCATCTCGCCGGGCGTATTGTCCTTTATGCCATCAACAACTAAAACGATTTCGCCATCGCACGGGGCCACTATCTTTTTGCCGAAAGCATAATAATCTTCATTTTTTTGTCCATTCGTTTTATAACTTTTACCGGACGCATCTATTATTAAAAAATCAAATGCATTTTTTTGGGCCGTATTTTCTATGTGGTAATTTTGCTCTTTGGTATCGCCACCCCAAATTACATTCCACGATCCTTTAAATGGTAATTTAAGTTTTGTTGAATTACGATCCATTTTGGGCAAATTATCGGGGATGTATGGTTTGATATAGAGCCCGTTTATTTTAGAATTATTATCAACCGAAATGTTCAGTGAAAAGATGCCGGTATCGAATGTTGTTTTATAAATGGCATAGCTCGATTGATATTTTAGAAAAGTTCTCTTTTTTATTTTTCCGGCCTGTTTTTTTAACCCGCTTAAAAACTCAATAGTTTTCTGGAAAGGTAAAGCCGTTTGCATTTCACTTGAAAAAAGAGTAAAGATTTGTTCATATTCGCCTTGGTTGTAGTGGGATTCAAATAGATCGCTTACCGTTTTATAATTTGTTTTTTCGGTTTGTGCAAAGACATTTGTAAAAAAAACAATGGTGAACAGACTGGCTATAATTTTCTTCATTTTGTGTCCTCTCAAAAAGATATTTAATTCATGCTTTTAATTATTTCATCAATTTTTTTCAACCTGGGCAGAAATTCGTTTTTTACCGCCTGTTTGTTAAGGAAGAAAATAATGATTCCCAAACCGACGGTCATACTTATAAATAGAACCAGCTTCCACTTTTCAAGATCAAATCCAATAAAAAAGAGAATGACCCCGGAACTGCTTGGCAGGATATACCAATAAAAAACGGAGTCTAATAAATTTTTCTGGACAGTAAGATAGTTTTTAGTCTTTTGCAGATAACTTTTAAAAGATTCGGTTGCTGGGGCAGGTTTGGACTTCTTCAATCTCTGTAATTTAATAATCAGATAGATGCACCAAACTGTAATTATGATTGCCCCGGCTTTTGATAATAGAAATGGTATTTTATAAGTAACTATGGAAAAGAGGGGAATCATAAGAAAGGCTACTATTTGTTCCCGTAAATCCCGAAACTTTAAAGATTTATAAAAACGGTCTAAATTTGATTGTAGCTCAAGAAGTAATTTGGATTTCTCAAATTTTATTTGTTCATCTTTGCTGGAAGATTTCCAAATATTTTTTAATTCTTGTTCTATCATAGCGATTGGCTCATACATTTAAGAAGTTTGCTTTTTATACGCTTAATTTTTACTGCGATATTATTTTCTGATAATCCGGTGATTTCTGAAATATCTTTGTAAGGCAGCTCTTCAAGATAGAGTGAAATAATCGATTTATCGGCCTCATTAAGGGCTTTTACGCACTGCCGCAGTTTTTCTAATTGCACATTTTGTTCTGCAGGTTCGGTGGAAATACTTAAGTTTTCCAAAATGACAGAATCGGTGGCAATAAAAATCGACCGTTTTTTTTTGTAAGATGAATGGAGCCTAAGACAAACATTCAGGGTTATCCTGAACATCCACGTTCCGATTGATGATTTGGCATTGAAGGAGGGGAGGGCTTGCCAAATATTTACCAACACCTCTTGAAAGAGGTCCTTGGCACCCTCGGGTTCTTTTGAATAGATTGAGCAAATTCGGAATAGTTTGTTTTTATTCTCTTCCAACCCATCCAGAAAAATGCCTTCAAGCTCTTTTGTCATATTATTTTCTTTCATCTACAACCTTAGTTACAAAAGATATAGAATTATGACACTTTACTTGAAAATTTTTCTATGATGAAGAGATATTGCTTTTAAATATTTTTATTTGTTGACTTTAAATTGAAAAACATCGGTTCGGGCATAATGGCCAACCACATCAAACATGCGTTTTGCAGATATAATTTCATTTAAGTCAATTTCGGCATAAAGGATACCTTCTGCGGCTTCCAGAGGGCCGGCAATAATTTTACCATTTGGGGCAATGATGCAGCTGTTGCCTGTATTTACCCATTCCCTTCCCTCAGGATATAGGTTACGAAATTCATACTCTTGAGGAATATCATCTAATTTTAAGGCCATGCACGTGCTTACAACAAAAAGCCCGCCTTCACGCGCAATGTGCTGCATGCTGCCCAGCCAATTGGGGCTTTTATCCCAAGTAGGCGCTGCAAGGATTTGTGTCCCGTTTTCATACATCGCGTTTCGTGCAAGGGGCATAAAATTTTCCCAGCAAATTAAGCCGCCCAGTTTCCCCGCAGAAGTATTGTATGTTTTAAGGGTCGTGCCATCACCTTGTGCCCATACGAGCCTTTCACCGCCGGTTGGGATAAGTTTTCGGTGTTTACCTGTTATTATTCCATTATCATCAATAAATAAAAGGCTGTTGTACAGACTTGCGCCACTTGTTTCCGTGTTTTTTTCATGCATGCCCATTACAACGTTTATGTGCGCGGATTTAGCTGCTTTACAGATTTTGGCGGTTGAATCATCGGGTACCGAAACAGCATTTTCTACCAGTTTTAAATAAAGGGCATTTAAATCAGCGCCTTTACTGTTTGGTATAAGCCAAACCCAATCGGGGTAGCCGGAAATAAATACTTCGGGGAAGACAATTAATTTTGCCCCTGCTTTTCCCGCTTCTTCAATGGCCTTACAGGCTTTCTCAACTGTTTTTTCTTTATTTAAAAAAGACGGCGTAAGTTGCGCCGCAGCAAGTTTAATGGTTTTATCCATGATTCTCCTAATGTTTTGATTTAAACAGGTTGATGGTAACAGTGGCTAAATCAGAGTCGGGGAATTTGCGTGAACCAATTGTGTCCGGAAATAAACCGGCTTCTGCCATCACTTTATTAAAAACGCCTACTTCAACAATATACTGATCCGAAAACCCGTGTGTGGCATCGTAGGCCGTTGCGGCGGTTTTTCCAAGATTTTGTGCAACAAGTTGCGGTGGAACCGTGTGCAGCTCGATGATAAGCACGCCATATTTTTTAACATAAGGCGCCCAGTTTTTAAAATGCTCTAGTAACGATTCCTCGACCAGGTTGTTGTTCAACCGCCTTCCTTCAAAAGCATACGCGCCAGTTGAGGTACTGGCCTGGGTAATGTTTTTTTGTTTCGGCTCATTCCAGATGCGGTTATGGTCTAAAAAGGTCCGTACATTCAGCAGCTCATTCAGATCGATTTGGTAATTTTCTTTGAGGTCCTTTGCCAAAAGGTCGGGCCGGCCAATATCACCAAACACGGCCTTTGCCCAAATATCGGCCTGGATTAAATTGGCTTTGGTAATCTTTAGGGCGGTTTCGTTATAATCGGCACCGACAAGGATAAGTGGGTAGTCTTCCAGCACTTTACCACGAAGGGTTTGTTGCTCAATCACATAAAAAAGGTGTTGCAGAAAAACACCATTGCCGCAGCCCATATCCAAAATCCCTTTGGGTTGCTGTTCTATGGGCCTGTTAAAAATATCGATGATAATTTTATCGACAATTTTAAAATAATTTGCATGTGCGCCGCCGCTGCCCCATACATTCATTTTACGGTCAACGTGGCCTTCCATGTGTTCCGTGCCAGAATCTTTGGCGGCAGTCGGGTTTCCAAAAAGTAATTGATCAAGTTTGCGCAATGTCGGGATATACGAAACGGTTACGCCGTAAGCGCTTGCCCGCCGCGCATAGAAAAGCCCTTGCTCGCTGAACTGATACGTTTCATTTTTTTTAAAAAACCAGCCAAAATGGACAAACATATCCAGCAGCCTTTTAAACGTCTCGGCCTCTTTATGGAACTCTTCGGCCTTAAAATTGGCTTCCATGAAATATTTGTGGAACATACCGCTAATGCCCAGCCGCACGGTTGATGGGCCGATGATAATTCCTTCGATATGTTTTAAAATTTGCTCCTGGACAGCACGGGTACTTTCATCATCCGAAAATGTAATCCCATAATTATTTTTAAACTTTTTAAAGATTTTTTCCAGCCTTAGAAAAGGCTCAACTTCAAATTTTCGGGTATGAAATTTTTCGGTAAATTTGAGCAGGTCGCTTACGTCTTTATAGAGGTAAAAGTGGCTGAAAGCTGCACGGCTAAGACCGGAAAGGGAAAAAACGATCGTATCTTTTTTATTATCGATCTGTTGTGTAAGCCAGCCTTGAGAGCATAAAACCCGCATTGCCACATTGAGGTACCCTTCGTTGGCCTTAAATTTTTTAACCAACTCTGTAAGCGCGCATTCTTTCCGCTCAAGCAGATAATCGCACACACCTTGTTTATGGAGCGTATATGCAGTCGGGGCGGTTACGATACCATCGAGGTGCCTAAAAAGGCCTTCACGGAGTTTCTCTTTTCGAAGTTTTGGGGTCATTTTAAGCGCTAAACTGTCTTAGATGGTGGTCCAGGTGTTTGTAAAACATATTGTTCCATTCTTCTTTGGTCAGTACGCCAAAGGAGTGTGATTCTTTACCCTCAAAATAATCAGGACCAAGTTCCTGCGTTTTTTTGATATAATTAATCAGGCGCTCTTTTTCTTTTTCAAATTCTTTTGAATCAGCTATTTTAAACTCAGGGGCGGTAGGATTATTTTTTTTATAGGGTGTCTCATTTACCACAACTTTTTTTACAAATAGCTTTAGGATAAACCTTTTAAATGCGCCGGGCTTTGTGTGGATATTTTCATAAGCCATTTCGTACGTTACATTACAATGTGCCAACATTTGGCCGACATCCATTTTGCCCCATTGTGCCTTTGATTCGGGTGAAAGTTTGTTTATCCGGTCAATAATTTCTGAACTGGTTTGATTATCAAAGACATTTTTCATGGAATTATCTCCTGTTGTTTTTATAAAAAATTTATCAATGGACTTTGTTTCCGTTTATTTCCACTGCCCTAAATTTTCCTTAATAAAATCTATTACCAATTGGTGCTCATTTTTGCCCGGCCCTTCTATTGTGAACGGTTCGCCAAATTTTATATGGATGGGTAATTTCCGGTCCAGGCGGCCAATATCTTTTATAATTTTACCGTTTTTCCAAAAGTCGGTTTTTATGGCCACGGGCACGACAGGCGCTTTGGCTTTCTTGGCCAGTTTGATCCCAAGCGAATTGAACTCGGCCGGGACAAATTCCACCTTGCGCTGACTTTGTGGAAAAACCACAACAGAAATACCCTTGTTCAGGTTTTCAACGCCGTCGGTCATAACTTTTTTAAAATCGGCTATAGGGTCTTTGCGCTCCACTGTTATGGGCTTGCGTGCGCGCATAACCGGTCCAAACAGAGGATGGGAAACCAGGCTGTCCTTTACTACAAATGTCACCTCTCGCCTCGAGGCGATAAGACCGGGGAAAATCATCGTTTCCAGCATGCCCATGTGGTTGCCGATAAAAACGACAGGCCCTTCATTTTTGTTGATATTTTCCAGACCTTCGATATGGTAACGCGCGCCGCATCGCTCAGTCAATTTAAAAATATCCATGGAGCGTTTGGCCCACATCTGGGTATCAAAATTATCGGCCAGGGCCAGGCGACGGTTGCCTATGAGCTGCCCGACAAACCGGATGGCGAAATAAAGGGGCGTGCCCAACGAGAGTCGGTCCAGCAAATCACGCGGGTGGTTTTTATTTGTTTGATAAGTATCGGTTGTTATATAATTGTTGTTTTTCATGGCTTTGATGAGTTAAATTTATTTTTTGTCCATTTCAATAACCCAAATACCCCGTAGCTCGTTCTCTGCATATCCTTTTGCCATATCCAGGGGATAAAGATCGTCCAGTTTTTTCTGCGTTGCTTGGGTGATTTGATCATTAGGCAAACCATGGCACTGCAAACACATGGTATTAGTAACGATCGGGTAATAGCCAATCATCTTGCCATCATGCTCTTGCAATTGTGGTTTGATTTTTTTGCCTTGTGCCAAAATCTGTTTTCCGGCCATAATAAATTTAAGCTGAGACTTGTTGGCTTTATTTTCTGGGTTACGTGGTTTGTCGGAAACCCTTTTTATTTGCACATTTAACGCTAAGGCCACACTGTCTGTTAACGGGATGGCCTTGGCGCTACAGAAGCCCAGCGCGTGTTCGGCCCCTTTGGTTTTAATTGCCCCAATCAGGTTTTTGCCCAATACAGCTTTTGCCGACAACGCATAATTTAAACCAAGTTCCTGATAAGAGGGTGTGGTTTGTTGTTCTGCTGATTCGGTTTTTTTTTCAACGTTGCCTTGTTCCTTACAGCTTAAGATTAGCGCTAAACTTAGCGTTAATAATACGGTTTGTATTATTTTGATCATTTGATGTCCTCTTTTATGCGTTTTGTGGTTTAGATTGCCCTATGCCAGGTCTCTAAGCTTTATTAAAGATATGACCAAGTTCAAAACATGATCATCGTACACTTTATTTCCATTGACGCTTTTTTTGATTTAATTAAACTACAGGTTTAAGAATCTTAATTCAATTTAGCGGCAATAAATCCGGTTGTCCAGGCCGCCTGAAAATTATAGCCACCGGTAATGGCGTCAATATCTAAAACTTCGCCGGCAAAATAAAGGTTTTTACACACCTTACTTTGCATCGTTTTTAAATCGATACTATTCAGGTTTACGCCTCCACAAGTAACAAACTCCTCTTTAAATGTTGTTTTGCCTTTCACCTCAAATAAATCGTTTGTTAATATGCTGGTTAATTTGTTTAACCCTTTGTTGCCCAGCTCGCCCCATCTTTTTTGGAGCGGCAATCCGTATTTATGTAACAGATGTAACCAAAGTCTTTCGGGCAGATAGGATGGCCGGATGTTGGATAATATTTTTTTGGGATAAGATTTGCCCAGCTTTTGTAATTGTTCTGAAACCAGGCTTGTATTTGTAGCGTTTGCCCAGTTTACCTGAACCGTAAAATTATAATTCCTCTCACTTAAAGCACGTGCGCCAAACGCGGATAGTTTCAAAATGGCCGGGCCGCTCATGCCCCAATGTGTAATCAGCAAAGGGCCGGTTGCTTTAAGCTTTGTACCTTGTATTTTGACCAGTGCGTCTTCCACCACAAGGCCCATCAATTTTGTGATGGGCTCTCCGGGCATATTAAATGTAAAAAGTGATGGCACAGGGTTTTCAATTTTATGGCCGAGGGATTCCAGCCACTCAAGCCCTTTTCGTTTTGGGGAGCCTCCCGTTGCAACAATCACCTTGTCAAAAATTTGGGCCAAGGTTTTTTCATCGGTAAAATGCAGTTCCAGTACATTGTTTTTTTGTAAGATCGTTTTAACGCCAATTCCAGTTTTTATTTGGATGGATAATTTCTCGGCCTCGCCCAAAAAACAATCAATGATACTTTGTGAGTCCTGTGACTTTGGAACAACACAATTATCTTCCTGAATAATTAATGGTACGCCACGTGATTCGAACCAACTCCGGGCCTCCTTTGTACCAAATATGTGGAAAGCCTTTTTTAAGCGCCGCCCGCCTCGTGGATAAGCTTGGCACAGTTCGTCTATATCCTGGCAAGCGTTGGTTACATTGCAACGCCCTCCGCCAGATATTCTTACTTTTGAGAGGAGCTTTTTCGATTTTTCAAAAATGGCAACCTGGGCTTTGGGATGGTTTTCTTTGGCATTAATCGCGGCAAAAAAACCTGCGGCGCCCCCACCGATGATGGCAATTTTCATATTTTTTTTAAGAAAGGTGATCTATGATTTTTTAATTAAACCAAGAATATGAGTCAATATTTCAGTATTTAATATTTCACCATTAGCCTTGGATATGACGTTAAATACAGGTTTTCTAAACTGGTTTTTATAATTTTGATTTTTACGTTGATTAGCGTTTTGGGCTTTTAGTATGTGTGGCGCTTTTCCCAAATAGGATTTTGGTTTTATTTGTATGCCGCAGATTAATTTTCCAGCTAATTTCAGCTCATAATCCACTGCAAACTTATAATCGAAGTTACCTTCTGTAGAGATAAAATCAATAGAAGGGAATCTTTTTTGCAGGGTTTTGATTGTATTTCTTTCCCGGAGAATGATACCGTTCCAGGTTTGACAAATAACCCTAAAGCGAACAGCCTCGATACATTCTTCTTTCGAAATATCAATTTTTTCCTTTTGGGCATGCTCAAATAAAATAGCGCCCTTTTTGGCGATTTGTTCTTTGGTGCGGCCAAAATTATAATTGAGGTTTTTTAAATCCCGGCTCATCATGGAAATAGCATTTTTATTATGTAAAACGAGTTGCTCGTTATTAAGGTTTTCCTTCAGTTTGATGGGTAAATTTGCAATTTTGTCATTTCTGCTTTCCCCGGATTTGTAATAAAAATATTCCCACTCCTCCTTTGTCCGGAAGGCTTCTGCCTCGATCAAAGTCGTAACATAACCCACGCTCCAGGGATCGTTTAGCATTAAACGGTTCCAGAGGCCGTTTGTACGCTCAAACCGGGCCGGGTCTAATTTGTTGATAAATGCGTCGGTTTTCACAGTTTAATATTTATAACCCCCACCGCCATCAGTTTCGAGGCTCACATCTAATGCCAAAACAATGCGGTTTACAAAATTAAAATAAGCGATCACCAAAGTTGCATCCAAAATGGCGCTGTCACTTAGGCCGTGTTTGCGTAAATTATTGGTCAAATCGTTTTCGTTTGAGCTACCGGGGTTGCGTGTAAGTTTGTCGCTATACCGGCAAAGCGCTATTTCACGATCTGATAAATCCATCTTGGAATAATCGTCCCGTAATTGTTTGATTCTTTGCTCATTGCGCCAATAGCGGTTTAGGGCCAGGCCGTGATGGATTTGGCAATAATGACATTCGTTGGCCTTAGAAACGATAACAGCAATCATCTCACGTTCTGCCCGCGAAAGCTCCGATTTGCTAAACATGATTTCCATGTACAAATCAATGTGTTTTACAATGCTTTCCGGGCGCAGGCTTTGGATGGTGTGCACATCGGCCAGTTTGCCCCTTTTGGCAATCAGGTCATCATAAATTTCTTTTAGCCGTCCAGCGGATTCCTCGTGCGAAATAACTTTTATACGTGCCATTTATAATCTTTTGTTTTGTCCTGATTTCTATGAATTGTCCAATATACTTATCAACGAAATTAAAATCATGTTATTAAAAGGTTTAATGTGATTTGGTGTGGCCAGTAATTTGAGCTCTTAATCATGATCATACTCATTATCGTATTCGCTTTTAAGTTTTAATATTTCTGCCTAAATAAAAGGGTCATTTTCTAATCATAATACTTTTAGCCACTAAGCCTTAAACTTTTGTGTGTGTATTTAGAGTAGTAGGCGAATGAAATTTTCCCTTTCCTCTGCCTGTGACTGAATTGTTCATTCTTTCCGGGCAATTCCTTATATTCAGGTTTAAAATAATTTGGGCAGAACAATATTTTGTCCAAAATTGAATCGAAACAATTCTTGTCATCCCTGTAGAAAAGATAAAAAAAATAAATGAATAATTTTGATGTTATTGTAATTGGTTCCGGTCCGGCGGGTATGCTGGCGGCAGGGCGTGTAGCCGAGCTGGGCGGCAAGGTACTGATCCTGGAAAAAATGCGCCAGGAAGCCCGTAAGCTGATGATCACCGGGAAGGGGCGTTGCAATATTACCAACGATAAACCGATTGATGAATTTATAAAATATGTGTATCCACAGGGCAGGTTTCTAAGAAACGCTTTTCATGCCTATTATTCGCAAGATATTTTGGCCCTTTTACAAAAATATGGCGTCGAAGTTAGCCTTAGCCGTGGCGGCCGTTATTTCCCGACAAGTTATAAAGCGATGGATGTGGTAAATGCCATTTTGCAGCATATTCGGGATTTAAAAGTGGAGGTGCGCTGTGGCCACAAAGTAGAGAAGCTGATTGTTGAGGATAATATTATTAAAGGCGTAAGGGCTAATAACGAGGATTTTTTTGCCCCTAAAATTATCCTTGCCACAGGTGGGAAATCGTACCCTGCCACAGGCTCCAACGGTGAAGGTTATGAAATAGCGCGACAGGTAGGGCACACGGTTGTAAAAACACGGCCATCGCTGGTTGCCATAGAAACCGAAGGGGACACAGCTCAAAAACTGGAAGGGCTGAATCTTAAAAATGTTCTGGCCACAATTTGGGTGAATGGTAAAAAAATCGGTGAGCAATTTGGCGAAATGGCTTTTAAACATTTTGGCGTGGG
This sequence comes from Calditrichota bacterium, assembly GCA_024277115.1. GTDB lineage: Bacteria > Calditrichota > Calditrichia > Calditrichales > J004 > JABFGF01. Next base: position 11,085 of record JAJRVW010000059.1, on the reverse strand, counting down.
CGGCCCGATTATCATTACTTTAAGCCGCAAGATTGTGGATGCGCTGCACCAAAAAAATGTCGTCGATTTACAGGTTGATTTAAAACCGGCTTTAAGCGATCAAAAACTGGATAACCGTTTGTTGCGTGAACTAAATCAAAATGGCAGAAAAAAACTGGAAACGATTTTCAAAGCTTTGCTACCGCAAAAGATGATCCCGGTTTTTATTGATCTTTTAGGGATCGACCCGGAAAAACTATGCCACCAGGTTACGTCCAAAGAACGAAAACAAATTTTACGCCTGCTTAAAAATTTTTCTTTTAAAATTTCGCGGCACCGCTCTTTTAAGGAAGCGATCATCACGGCAGGGGGCATTCCTACAAAAGAAATTTCACAGAAGACGATGGAATCTAAAATAGTAAGTGGCCTTTATTTTGCCGGGGAAATAATTGATGTGGATGCCAAAACCGGTGGTTTTAATTTACAGATTGCCTATTCCACAGGCTGGCTGGCGGGGGACTCGTGCATGAAAAGGCAGGACATTTTATCAAGCTAATTATGCAATTCAATAGGACGCTCCTCTGGAGCTAATAAATTTTTTTGACTTAATTTACTACAAATAGTTTGCCCCTAAGGGACAAATACAATCCAGAAACCTTTTTCTTAATATTCAGTTGTTCCAAAGTTCCAGAGGAATACTCTATTGAAGAATAAAAATTAAAATAGAAATAAAGCACTGTAAGTGCGTCCTCGAAAAATATTTTAAAAGAATACGCTCAAGAGTTGCACAAAAAAATGTACCATTCTATTTTAAACAAGTTACTGAGCTTTGGACATCGCCCTTTAAACGGAAGTTAATTTTTCGATTATCTTTTTAACTTTTGATTTGATCGACGCACTTTCCTTTTTTAAGGCTTCTTCACACATTAATTTAAATTCTCTTTGTAACCCGGGCTTTAGTTTTACAACTTCAAAATAAGCTTCGTAAGCGGCTGCTTTCACAAATTTTTTTTCTGATTGTAGCGTCTTTTTTATGAAAGGTTCAATGCTTTCCGCACTTTGTATATCCAAATCAAAAGATGGTATTAATTGCAAAATATGTAATTGGCTTTCCCAGTGCTCCAGCTTGTCCACATGGGATAAAATTTTGACTATTTGATCTTGGGACAACTGATTATTGTGGTCATAATGGTGTTTTATCAACCAGGAGGTAACACGTTGTAATTGTGTATTGGATAAATATAAATGGATGAGGGTGTCAAAAAACTTTTCATCTTTTACATGCGAATGGTAAACAGCTTGAAGATATTCAGTGTGTATACCGTCCCATTCCTGTAATAAAGTTTTTAAATCAGTTTTCATTGCGCTGCATGTTTATTCGCCATGCGTAAAACAAACCACAAAGAAGTATAAACCCGCCGACTATGAACATGATGCTGTTGATATAAAGGTGTTGGGCATAGGCAATCTTGGCGATGGGTTCGGCCTTTGGGTTGAACAACATCGGGACTATATCGCCGATTGCATATTTACCGGTAATGTGTTCAATTACATTTCTACCACTATAAAATATATATTTCTTACCGTCCGGGGCAGTAAGTTCTATTTGCATTTCTTGTGGATCGCCCGTACCTACCTGTACAGTTTTGGCTTGGAAAGAAACAATCTTGCCTGTGATTTTTTTGCTGTTGGCCACATAATTATTCTCAAAGAAAAAAGCAGTGCCGGCGCTTAAGAGCGTGATGGTTGTCAAAAAGATAAATGCCCGTTTGATGTGTGTTTGCATATTTAGAGACAGGTTAGTTTTAATTATAAAAACCGGGCAGCAGAATGCCGCCCGGTAAATAAAAACTTATTTGGTCAGTGAAACCGTTCTTAAACGCAGGGAGTTCACAATCACTGAAACAGAGCTAAAGCTCATAGCCGCCGCCGCAATCATCGGTGAGAGTAATAAACCAAAGACAGGGTACAAAACGCCTGCTGCAACCGGTACGCCAAGCACGTTGTAAACAAAGGCAAAAAACAGATTTTGCTTGATGTTTTTCATAACCGCTTTGCCCAGATTAATAGCTTTTACAATCCCGATTAAATCACCTTTTACCAAGGTTACCTCGCTGCTTTCGATGGCCACATCGGTACCCGTGCCCATAGCGATGCCGATATTGGCTTGTGCCAATGCGGGTGCGTCGTTAATGCCGTCGCCGGCCATGGCCACAATCTTGCCCTCGGCCTGTAGCTCTTCGATCACCTTCAATTTATCCTGCGGCAGGCACTCGGCCTGAAAACGGGAAAGGTGCAATTGGTCGGCCACGGTTTTGGCGGTGTTTTTATTGTCGCCAGTCAGCATAATTACCTCTACGCCTTCTGCTTGCAGGGTGGTGATGGCCAGCTTGCTTGTCTCTTTTATGGCATCGGTGATGGCCACATAGCCAATAACTTGTTGGTCAACGGAAATGTACGAAACGGTTTTGCCTAATTTCTGCTCGGCAACAATTTCATCGTCAATATTTTTGGCAACATCGGCTTTGATTTGTTCCATTAATTTTTCATTGCCTACGGCGACTTTTTTATCTTTAACCGTTCCTATAATTCCTTTGCCCATTACAGCTTCAAAATCGTCAACGGCAATCAGCCCGATATTTTTTTCTTTGCCGTATTTTACGATGGCCTCGGCCAGGGGATGCTCGCTATACTGGTTTAAGGAAGTGATAAACTGAATGGTGTCCTCCTCAGAATAATCCGACATGGATTTTACCTTTTCTACCGATGGTTTTCCTTCTGTAATCGTCCCGGTTTTATCGGTGATCAGCACGTCGACCTTGTTCAGGTTTTCCAGGGCTTCCGCGTTTTTAATCAGCACACCGCTTTGCGCGCCCTTGCCAACGCCAACCATAACCGACATGGGCGTTGCCAGTCCCAATGCGCAGGGGCAGGCAATAATCAGTACGGCGATTGCATTTACAAAAGCAAAAACCATGGCCGGTTCGGGCCCAAAACTGTACCAGGCAAAAAAGGTGGCCACTGAAATTAAAATCACAATCGGCACAAAATATTTAGAGATTTTATCGGCCAGTTTTTGGATCGGCGCGCGTGAGCGGCTGGCATTGTTGACCATCTGTATAATTTGTGAGAGCAAGGTTTCCGAGCCTACTTTTTCGGCCTGCATCACAAACGATTTTGTCCCGTTTATCGTGCCGGAACTTACGGCATCGCCGGCATTTTTATCTACCGGGATTGGTTCGCCGGTTATCATACTTTCATCGATGCTGCTGTGTCCATCGGTTATTTTTCCATCCACGGGGATCTTGTCACCGGGTTTTACGCGCAACAAATCACCGGCCTTAATATCATGGATCGAGATAACTTTGTCGCCGTCTTCGGTAACCAAAGTGGCTTCGGTCGGCGCTAATTTTAAAAGTTCTTTGATGGCGCCACTGGTTTGGCTGTGGGCTTTGGCTTCCAGCAACTGGCCTAAAAGGACCAGAGTTAAAATTACCGTCACAGCTTCAAAATAAACAAATACAGTCCCGCTTTCGGTTTTGAACTGATCGGGGAAAATATCCGGGAAGAGCAGGGCAAAAATACTAAATAAAAAGGCAATACCCGATCCTATCCCGATTAAGGTGAACATGTTCAGATTCCAGGTAACAATGGATTGATAGGCGCGCTCAAAAAACATCCAGGTGGCGTAAAAAACCACAGGCAAGGCCAAAACAAATTGTATCCAGTTCCAGGTAATTTGTGAGAAAACATGGCCAAGCGGATTGCCGGGAATCAAATCGGCCATGGCAATAATAAAAATGGGCAGGGTGAACAAAACAGATATTTTCATTTTAGAAAGTAAATTCAGATAGGTTTTGTCCTCTTCATCGTCTGTGGGTTCCATGGGGATTAAATCCATCCCGCAAATGGGGCAGCTTCCCGGTTCGTCTTTAATGATTTCCGGGTGCATGGAACAGGTGTATTGTGTGGCGTGCGATAGTTTTGGCTGCTCGATCAAGGCCATGCCGCATGATGGGCAACTGCCTGCTTTATCGTAGGTTTTATCGCCTTCGCAACCCATTGGGCAGTAAAAAACGCCGTTGCCTTCTTTGGGCTTTTCATCTTTATGGTGATGGTGACTGTGGTCGTGCGCATGGCCTTCTTCGCCAGGCACTTCAATCGTATAATGCAGGCCGGCTTTCATTAAAGTTTCCTGCAGCTTTTCCAGCGGGATATGCTCGGTCATTTCGATGACGGCTTCTTCTTTCTTTAAATCTGCCGAAATTTTTGTGATGGCCTTTAAATTTCCCAGGGCATCTTCTACGCTGGTTTTGCACCCGACACAGGTCATTCCGGAAATCTTATAGGTGTGTTTCATGATTTTTCTCCATTTTATTATGGCTTTATTGTATATTTTCACCCGTAGACGAACAAGCCGGGAAAGGTTACACTTTATATGAAAGAATTTGAGAAGGCATTAAATAATCACCTGGATGGGCTTTTGCTTTTTGCCCGCTCAAAAATTAATGATTTCGAATTAGCTGCTGATGTGGTTCAGGATAGTTTATTAAAAGCAGTTAAATCAAAAAACAGTTTAAAAGACGAGACCAATATCCGCGCCTGGCTTTTTTCTATTTTACGCAATAGTATTATTGATATTTATCGTAAGAGCGCGCACAACAAAACTGAGAATGTAGACCCGGAATCCATTGTCCTCGAATCCGAAATCGATATGCTGGCCTGTACCTGCATGGAAAAACTTATCCCCACGTTAAATAAAAATTATGCCTTTCTTGTGCAGGAGCTGGAGCTAAAGCAAAGGCCAACCACGGCTATTGCCAAAGAGTTAAACATCACTGAAAATAATTTAAAAGTAATGCGACACCGTGCCCGCCAGCAATTAAAGCAACGCTTGGAAAAAACCTGCCAGTTGTGTGCAAAGCACGGGTGTGTTGATTGCACGTGTTCCTCTTAAATTTTTGATGAAGCGGCCCGGGTTTTATTACAGTTATGTCATACCCTGCATATCATCTTTATCCATTTCCATGTGCATTTTCCCTTCGCTGTCCGTGTGAGAGATCATAAACAACTGTTCGCCCAAAATGATCAGGACAATACCGATGATGGCCACAACCAGTACAAAAGAATCATTTAAATATTTGAGATAAATAAATGCGCCAAGTATAATCCCGTCTAAAAGTATGGCCATTAATGGAATAAGCGGGTTAAACTTAACATCTTTTTTTAGATAACGGAAAAGGCCCCAATGGATGGCTATATCCATGATGAGATAAAAAATGGCGCCGATCGAAGCAATACGTGTCAGGTCAAATAATATAGTTAAAAGAATGGCCAGGGATACGGTAAAAATAAGTCCCGGGTTTTTTAGGTTGCCCATTTTTTTTAAGTTGGGTACTTGTTTCATATTGCTGAGCATGCCAAACATACGCGAGGCAGAATAGACACTTGCAATTACTCCGGAAACAGTGGCGATGATGGCAAGAAGGATTGTTAAGAGCGAACCCCATTCGCCAAAAACAGGTTTTGCCGCGGCAGCCAGCGCATAATCTTTTGCGGCGATAATCTGCGGCACGGTTAAACCACCTGCAACAGACAAGGCCAACACCACATAAATAATCGTGCAGATCAGGATGGAGATGATAATTGAACGACCAATATTTTTATGCGGGTTTGCAATGTCGCCGCCTTGATTGGTGATTGTTGTAAAACCTTTATAGGCAAGGATGGACAGGGCCAACGCTGCGATAAATCCAAATCCCCCGGGCATATTTGCATTGCCTGGAGAAACATAACTACCTGTAATATTTGGCAGTCCCGATATTATCAGCCCGGAAATTGCTAAAACGGAAATCCCCACGACCTTGATTATTGCGGTAAAAGTAGCTGTCATTTCAATGACTTTATTGCCCGAGATATTAACAATATAGGCAAAGGCAATTAGCGCCACGCCTAGATAGGCTGCATAGCCTGCATATTCTTCTGGAAACAGCCGCAGGGTATAGGCGCCAAAAGTACCCGCAACCAGGCTTTCGGAAACGACCATGGACACATACATCAATAAAGAGAAAGTACCTGTTGCCGTGCCCGGCCCATACGATTTTGTTAAAAATTTTGCCACGCCACCAGAGGATGGGTAGGCATTGGAAAATTTTACATACGAATAGGAGCTAAACGCCACAACAATTGCACCGGCAATAAATGCGATGGGGAACAGATCGCCCACCAGCTCGGCAATTTGACCCATTAATACAAAAATCCCTGCACCTATCATTACACCTGTACCCAACGAGATGGAGCCGGTAAGGGACAATTTTTGTTTTTCAGTTTTGTGGCTTTTCATCGCCATAAAAGTTCTCCTGGTTATTCTATAAATATTTTGAGATGACTTTCTTTGTCATAAAAAGGCGCTCAACTTTTGTAGTTCAGAAGAGGGGATTTGACAGGTTCTTCGCATCAATTATTTCATAAAGTTTTTTTTGTAAAATTTCTGATAATCAAACGGTTGCTTTTTTCGTAACTAAAATAACTTAGCGCCCAGTTCATGCCCACCATTAACCTATTCCTAAAACCGCTGATAGACATGATATGAACAAATGACCAGAGCAACCAGGCAAAGTATCCCGCAAAACTAAACTTGGTCAAATCGGCCACAGCCTTACGTTTGCCCACCGTTGCAAGCGATCCCTTATCGATGTATGTGAAAGGTTTTGAGGGTTTGTTATTAATAATATTTAAAAGCGTCCGGGCAAGGTAGCGCCCTTGCTGAATCGCCGGTTGGGCAACCTGGGGATGCCCTTTGGGGGTTGTATCTGTAATTACCGCGGCAATATCGCCCATGGCAAAAACATTTTCAAAAGCTTCTACCCGCAGGTTTTCATCAACTTTGAGGCGGTTGCCATTTACAATATTATTTTGCTTATCCAGCCCTTTTGGCATTTGTCCCCTTACGCCGGCTGTCCATATAAAATTTTTAGCCTGGATTTTTTTACCGCTTTTTGTGGAGACCGTCGTTCCGTCATAAGCGGTGACGACCTCATTTAAAAGTATGTTTACGTTTAAGGCTTCCAGATATTCTTTCGTTTTAACAGATGCTTTGTCGGACATTACCGCAAGGGTCTGTTTGGATGCTTCGACTAAATATATTTTCATTATAGTAGGATCGTATTCGGGATAATCTTTAGGCAGGATGTATTTGCAAAACTCGGCCAGGGCGCCGGCCATTTCCACACCGGCCGGGCCGCCGCCAACAATTACAAAGCTGGTCAGGGCCTCGCGTTCTTTTGTGTTGCAGGTAATGGCTGCCTGTTCCAGGTTTTGTAACATCATGTGGCGGATATTGAGGGAATCACGAATATCTTTTAGCCCCAGGCTGTGCTGTTCTACCTCTTTCATCCCAAAGAAATTGGTCGTTGTTCCTGTCGCCAAAACCAGGTAGTCATATTTTAAAGTGCCTTTATCCGTAATTATGGTTTTTGTGGATGTTTCGATTTCTTCAACTTCGGCCATGCGGAAAACAACATTTTTATAGCCGGCAATTTGTTTTCGATAAGGGAAGACAATGCTGTCCGGTTCCAGTCCGCTGGTCGCAACCTGGTATAAAAGGGGCTGGAATTGATGAAAATTATTTTTATCGATCAGGACAACCTGAACATCTTTTTTCTTTAATCCCTCGATTAGGGCAAGGCCGGCAAAACCACCGCCTATAATAACTACACGCGGGAATTTAGTGGCAGGTAAACAAATTGAATCGGATACGGCACATGATGCATCGGCCATGCCGTTTGGTGTTTGCTTGTTCATTTTTTAGGTTTCTTTTTTATACGGTTAGATGAAGGTATGTTTTATTTTTTATCTGTAGGGTTTTGCTTTACACCTGATGGTGAACGGTACTTTTATGATATTGTTCAGCTGATTATCCGGCAGCGCCTTTGATTGGTAATCGCCATTTATTTTAAATGTTTCATTGGTTTTTAAATCTATCTAATTTTATTGGTCGTATTAAATTTGTTCCACTTTTCTAATAGTACAAGCCACCTCTTTGCAGATTCAGCAGAATAAATGAATTCTCCGTTTTTTATCAGGCTATTGATTGTACTGTCTTTTGTGAGCATCGACCATTCATATAATGAACCTATTTTTGCCCCTATTTCTTGACCAACTTCCTTGGAAGGATTGGCAATAATTTTTTTAATACGTCCTTCCGAAACGATAAAAATTGTTGGGTCATGGATTATTTGTTCTATTCCGACGGCGCTGAACCAATCATTTTTTTCGATTACTTTGCAAAAAACCGAATCCCCCTTAAGTTTAAAAGATTTAAATTTTAAGTTGCTGTTCAGGGCTTTGTCCCATTCCTCCAAATTTTTAATTTCTTTTTTACCTGACTTAATCCAAACGCCTACAAGTTCAAATTTGATGTCGTCGTCATATAATGCCAATGCATTCTCAACAGAATGCATATTGTGCAACTTTTCGTATTTTTTAACTAAATTTATTTTATTCTGGTTGCAGCTAAATGCAAGAAGGAGAATAAGGGGCAATAAAAAAGTTTTTATCATAATAATATTTTGGTTTTAGGATAACGAAATATTATTGAAACAAAATCGCCAAAGTATCAAGGTTTCATTTTGTTAATATTGACATTTTGCAAGCAATATCCAAACATTTTTCTTTTTATCCATATCTCGATAGCCTATAAAACAGAGTCTGTTTTTTATATACCAAATAATGGCAGGTTGTCTATAAAATTTTGCAATCAGCATCAACACGTTTAAAGGCGCAATTTTAACCTTTGTTTTTAGTTAGCTTCAAATCTATAACAAAGGCGGGAAGAAGAATTGAAATATAAGCGAGAAAATCCCAAGGGTCGTAGGTCGCATCGTAGAGTTTAAAATATTGTGCCGTTTCAAATCCGATACTGACAAAAAGAAGGAGAAGCATTGTTCTTTTTGCCGTAAAAAATCGGGTCCAAATGTTATCTGCGTAAGAGGTAAAAAGACCCCGAATTAATATGTAATTCCATGCCGGGCCGGTCATATCTAAAACATATCCCTTCCAAAATTTTCCCAAATCAACAGAAGTTGTTGCAATTCCAATCCCGCATAAAGTAAAAAGGGCAATCGCCCAATAAGGGGCATGTTTATCATGTCTTGCTTCTATGGTGTTTGGGGCGGGGCTCATAGTTTACGGAGGCCATATTTTTAGCGGTTTATTTTTCAGTTATACGTTCAAACTCAAATGAAATTTCCAAATCATCTCCGGAAACCAGTGCATTAATGCGATCGCCATTTTTCCAATATTTAATCTTTTTTGGGAAATCAAGTTCTTTATTCTCGCAAGTAAATTCCTGCTCGTTAAAATGTGCCATCTCAAATATTATTGGGGCAGGTTCGTCTTGAGGTTGAACTTTTAAGATGTGGCAATTTTAAATTACAAATTATTTATTGAACACAAATTTTAGTCCTGCAGCATAAGCGATTGGATAAGTATGTTCATAATCATTATTTGTATATTCAATAGCTTCAAATTGCAACCAGGGATATTTTGCCTCGCGAATCGATTTGATGAGTTTGTTACAAAGCGTACGGTTATTACTTGTTGAAAATGAAAAATGGAGATTTTTATTCGATTTGTTTTTTGTGATATTGTCTTTTTCGATGAGGTCTATTGTTGCTGAGGCATATTTGGGAGATGGGTCTGTAACAATAAAATTATCAAAAAGAGAGGTGCCCGGGCTTTCAAGAAAAAGGGCCATAAGCACAATGCCCGATTCACTGCCCCGTCCAATAAATGTCCTGGAGGAATTGGAAGTGTATTTTCCATCGACAAAAGAGGCCATATTTTTAAACATTTTATAATGGTCCTGAAAGGTTTCCGGTGTTGCATCAATATCAGGGATGTTTTCTAAACTAATGACCAATGCATCCAACCCCGGTATTAGTTTTACACCCTCGATTACTTTTTCAAATTCATCTGTAGCAAGCTTAAAATGCTGTTCTGCAAAATCTATTAAATAGATAGCCGGAAGGTTTTTATTGGTTTCAAAAGAGGGGGGTAGAAATATTTTCCCTTTTATGGCAGTTCCATTTGATAAAAATGTAAAAGTTTCTATTCTTGATTGAGGTAAAGTTTCAGTAAGGGCTATTTGATTATTATAATCACTTGTAAATGAAAAAATAACAAATCCTAAAACCAACATTATAAATCCAATTATAGACTTCATTATTCTATTCATAAATATGCTTTTTATTTAAATAGATGCAGGTTCAAACTAAAGAGAATTTTTCAGATTAAAAAATAATAGTGTGTTCCATAAATATGGTTTTTCCAAATTGGCTGCAACGGTTTGTATAAGAATAGTAGCCGACTGCGGAACTCGAATTTTTCAAGTTACTACTAAATTTTATGCGAGCTACAGTGTTCAAATCTACTACTGTTACAGCCATTATTTTTATACTTTGTTGTAGCCAGTTATTAATTCATCTTATTCTATTTTGCTATTTTTCTCATTACCCATTCCAGAGGGCCGGTTTTTTTATATTTAGTCCAAATCACAGCAAATAAAACACAAAAGACACTAAAAACTAATGCGTAAATAATCGAAAATTCAATTGAATATTTTCCCATTTTTTCGGGATTAATAAATTCTACAATTCCCATTCCGATAATTACATGGGCAACATAAAAAGTTAAAGCAAGTTGTCCAGTTTTAGTCAATGCAACAATTATAAAATTAGTCTCATATTTTTTTGCAATTAGAATGCTCATTGAAATAATAAAAATCGCAATAGAACTACCAGAAATCATATAAATTGGTAATGGTGGCATTGGACTTGTCCCGAGAACTTGTTTTAATTCTAATAATGTTGCTTGGTTTCCTTCCGAAAGAAATGCAATTAAACCTTTTGAGATAAAAAGCATTATTATAAATACACTAATACTAACCAATATGGATTTTTTAATAAGATTGCGTCCTTAAATTTGTGTAAAAAGGCAAATATGTGAAAAATTGCCATGTCCTTCCTAAATTTAGTTTGACCAAAAAAACAAAGGAAAAAACATGGCAAAAAGAGAAAATCAAAATATAGGATTAGTGAAAGAAAT
>JAJRVW010000058.1 GCA_024277115.1 Calditrichota bacterium | reverse complement strand
CTAATCCTATATTTTGATTTTCTCTTTTTTCCATGTTTTTTCCTTTGTTTTTTTGGTCAAACTAAATTTAGGAAGGACATGGCAATTTTTCACATATTTGCCTTTTTACACAAATTTAAGGACGCAATCATTATATTAGCTGTCCCGGTTAAAACAGCCAAAACACTTTAAGCCACGAATTGTTTATTTAAAGGTTGATGGTGTAAGCTAAACTAAAACACACTTTATATTTTGATCAAAAAAGTAGGCGGACTAAATTATAAACAACCCGAAATGTATTCACTACGCTTTAAAACTAAAACTTACAAACTGATATTATTAGATGACCGAAATCCTTTTTGCATTTATAACTATTTTAACTTTTGTTTATTTCATCACTTTAAATTTTTTAGAGAACGGCCTAAATAAAATAAAAATACCGTCTCAAATTAAAAAGGGACAGGTAAAGGTAAAAGTCACTGTAATCGTTTCGGCCCGTAATGAAGAAAAAAACCTGCCCACTTTAATCGATTGCCTTGCTGCTCAAAACCATGAAAATATCGATTTTGAATCTATACTTGTTAACGACCGCTCCGAAGATTTAACCGAAAAAATTATTTCCAATCAGGCTAAAATTGACAGCCGGTTTAAAGCGCTCCATATAAAAGAACGTGTGGATGGATTTGCACCCAAAAAATTTGCCATTGATAGCGCCATCAACATGGCCACAGGCGATATAATCCTGTTAACGGATGCCGATGGACGACCGGGCAAAAACTGGGTTAAAAGCATGATCACTTATTTTGAAAACGGCGCCGATATGCTTCTTGGTTATGCCCCTTATAACGTCAAAAACAGCGATTCAATCACTAAAAAAATACTTGCGCTGGAGTATTTTTCCCACGCCTCCATTGCTGCGGCAACCACCGGCCTGGGATTTCCCCTTACCTGTGTGGGCACCAATATGGCCTATCGTAAAAAAGTCTATCAACAAATTGGCGGTTTTGGGGAATATAAATCTTTTATTTCCGGTGATGACGACCTGTTTTTAACACGGGTCCGTGAGGCGGGAAATTATAAAATCTGCTATGCCACCGATCCCAACACCCATGTTTACAATGCGCCGCCCAATTCATTTAAACAGTTTGTCCACCAACGCCTGCGTTACGCCAGCAAAGGTTTTGACTACCCGGCAAAGGTCACGTTTGGCCTGATTATTTACATACTTTTTAACCTCTCAATTTTTTGTGGAGTGTTTTATGGGTTGACTGGTTCTGCCCCGATTTTAAAAACCACGTTGCTGGCTATTGGCATAAAAACTGTCTTTGAGTATAAATTTACCCTTAAAGCCGCAGCTGTAATAGGTGACCGCCGTTTTACAAATTACTATTTTATTACGTCGGTTTTGCATATTCCATATATTCTGTTTTTTGGGATTTTAGGCCAGTTCAAACTTTCCGTTGGGCCGAGAAATCCACAGAACACGGCATTGTTAAGTGAATGTTAATTTTATGAATGAATTTTTAGTCGTATCACAAATTGCGTTGGCGCTTTCCATAGGTTACACTTTTTTTATAATGCACCTGCTCAGCCATAAACCGCCTAAAAAATATTCTCTTTCTAAACTTCCAAAAATAAGTGTGCTGGTTGCGTTTCGTAACGAAGAGAAGAATATCCTGGCATGTTGTGACGCTTTGGCCAAGTTGGATTATCCCGTTGATAAATTGGAAATTTTGTTGCTCAATGACCAGTCTACGGATCAATCGCCATACATAGTCCGGGATTTTATTTCGGGCAAGCCGCAGTTTAAATTGATTGATATTGAGGAGGCAAAAAACAACTTACAAGCCAAAATGAATGTGTTGGCACAGGGCATCCCAAAATCTAAAGGTGAGTTTATTTTTATAACCGATGCCGATTGCAGGCCGTTGGCGGGCTGGATAAAAACCATGCTACAATATTTTGATCCGTCCATTGGCATGGTAAGTGGCTTCACAATCTTGGAAGAGAAGGCTCCAAAACCATTTAGTAAACTGCAAACGGTTGACTGGATTTTTCTGCAAGGCCTGGCTTTTACGGCAAGCAACAGCGGCAAGCCCATCACGGTGATGGGCAATAACCTGGCCTTTCGCCGCAATGTGTACGATCAGCTTGGCGGTTTTGAAAAAATTGGATTTTCAATCACCGAGGACCACGCGCTGATGAAGGCCATTCTGGATAAAACAAACAAAGAGGTAAAATATATCCGGGATAAAGAAGGCCTTGTGCTTAGCGCCTCGGTTAAGGATTTTACTGCGTTTATAAACCAAAGATTGCGCTGGGTAAAAGGTGGCATCGGTGCCCGGCCTTTTGCTTATTTTTTGGTTGGATTTTCATTTTTAACCCACCTTTCGATCATCGCTATATTTATGATGCAGCAATGGAACATGGTTTCGGCCACAGCCATCGGGCTTATTTTGGGCATTGACCATTTCAAGCTAAAAATGCATTTAAAAGATTTGGACAAAGAAAACCTAAAAACGCATTTCCTCCGTTTCGAGCTGTTTTACATTTTTTACCCACTTATACTTTTTATTTTAGTACCCTTTACAAATAAGGTTAAGTGGAAAGGACGCAAGTTATAACCTTTAGAGTATTCCCGTTTTGTTAATCCTTCCTCATGCAACGCCCTATTTTATTTAATATAAATATCTCTCACTAGTACAAGGTTTGTTTATAAAAAATATCAAAATCTTAGCAGAAAACAGAATCAATCTTAAAAACAGTTTGCCTTTTGTAAATATATTTTTATTTTTAGCAGGGTTTAATTAATTTAATTTAATTTTTAGCGGGGTTAAAAATGTTTATTCAAAGAGATTTACAACAAAAGATTCTGAGTTTTCTGAATGCACCTGAAATAATTTTAATTTTAGGTCCACGCCAAAGCGGAAAATCTACATTAATTAACCACATATCCGGTTCGTTAGAATCAGTTAACATTTTAACTTTTGAAGACCCTGATCTGCTTAATTTATTTGAGCATGATATTAACGCCTTTGCAGAACTGTATGTGAAGGGCAATTTATACGTTTTTTTGGATGAAGTACAATATGCAAAATCTTTTGGAAAACATATGAAATATCTGTACGACCGTTTTAGTGGTAAAACTAAGTTTGTTCTAACAGGCTCTTCCGCAACAAGTTTTTATTTAAATGGCCTCAAGTATTTAGTAGGCAGGGTCTTTATTTTTAATTTATTCCCGCTGTCCCTTAAAGAGTTTATCCGTTACAAGAATAATAAGCTGTTAAATATTGCTGAACATAAATTTATTACAGAAGAGATCAACAGACTTATAATGGAATTTATTATATACGGCGGCTATCCAAGGGTTGTCACGGCGGAGACTGCCGAAGAAAAAAAAGAAGTGTTGAAAAATATCTATTCCAACTTAATACAGCGAGAAATAACTGATCTTGCAAAACTGCTCGACCAATATAAAGTGATCAATTTAGTACGGTTGTTATCATTGCAAACCGGCAGCCTTGTAAACCTCAGTAATTTAGCTTTAGAAAGCGGGTTTAAAGTATATCAGTTAAAACATGTATTAGAAATTTTACAGAATACTTTTACTTTCAAAACAATCCAACCCTTCTATACAAATAAGCGGCTGGAAGTAATAAAAAATCCAAAAATTTATCCAATAGATACGGGATTACGGAACACAATTATCAACGATTTTTCTGAACTGCGTACCGACCGTGGTATTTTATTTGAATCATTAGTTTTTCAGGAATTAATAAAACAGGGGTTCGATGTAAATTTCTGGAGATCAAAGTCTGGGGCAGAAGTTGATTTTGTTATCCGGGTTAATAGTCAAACCATCCCGATAGAAGTAAAAAGCGGGATTGCAAAAGTATCGCGTTCTTTTAAAAGTTTTATAGAACGGTATAAACCGAAGAGTGCATATATTTTAAATAATGTAGAAATTGAAAATAGTGTTTTAAATAAAACAACCATAAAAAAAGCCCATTTTATACAACTTATAAATATGGGCTTAAACTAGTTAGTGTTTGTCTTTACTATCATTCCGAGTTAGCTTTGTGAAGCCTGTCTGCAAAAGGCTGTGGAAGCATCCTTTATTTTTATCAAGAATGCATTTAAACCGCTTACAACAATAGGATTCTTCATCAAAAAACGATTAAGAATAGACAGCAAGCCATGAGTTTATGGAGAGACACTCATTAAAATTATCGATTATTTTTTTTATTTGATCAGCTTGTCCCGCTCCAAATTCCATTTAACCCAATCGCTCTGTGCATCCGCAACCAAATTAAAATCCGATTTTTGAAAGCTGCCATCCGGTTTAACAATTATTTGCTGCTGGGCTTTAACGATTTCCACCCACTCTTCCAAGCTGACAACCGAAGGCCCTTTTACATAACTTGGCCCTTGCACCTGTTGTGGCGCGCCCGGTTTTCTGCCTTGTGCTTTTGAACCGGCATTTGGTGCCCAGGATGGCGACCCTACGTTTACACTGCCACTATACACCAACACTTTGGCCGATTTATCTTCCATTGAATCCATGCGGTAAACCGTGCCACGCACAGCAACCACGGCAGAGGGCCCGCGTAAAAACCAATTATCCGATGAACTGGCCAACTTTTTTATATTTGCCCACAACCTTCCAATGCTTAAAGAAGATTCAACTTTTTTTTCTTTTTTCGTGATTTTAGCGCTCTCAATCGTATAAATACTACGTTGGTCAATACGGATCACGCTGCCATCATTATATTTAATTTCGCACCGGGCACCCTTTTCCGTTTTAATTTTATCGCCTCCATAAAGCTTATCCTGAAAGCGTGCCTTTTGCATTTTCTTTTTGCCTTTATGCAAAATCTTTACATTCCCCAACGGAAAACTAATTTTTGCAACAGGTTGCGCTGCATCCCAAAAACTATAGGCGCTGATCGTAACACTCAACAAAACCAGGCCAATGAACAAGCCGATTAATTTAATTTTCATAAAATTTCCTTACTTTATGCGGACAAGGTCACCCGTCATAAAATTACTTCCACCTTTTATAATTGCCTTACATGCTTTCCCGCCCGCAACATCACTGATCACTTCAATTTTACCGATCATCATTTCTTCAGAACCGAGCGAAATTCCCGTATCGGGATCGATCAGTTCTTCGCCCGGCCGATAGACAATAAAACTCATCCCGGCTGTAACACCGGCTTGCGAACCCGGCTTCATAAAAACTGTCCCGTCCGCGTTTGCTTTAATAATCTTGCCTTGCCAAGGCAGCGCCTGCATGCCATTGATTATAATCTTAACACATTTTTTTACAGATTTACGTGCCGCTTTACCTAAAATAGTTTTATCCCAAGTCGACGAATTTCTAAAATTTATACCAGAAACGCCAACATTATCCAGGCTTTTTGAACTTTCCTTTCCCTCGGCAGAACTCGCCGCTATAATCTCGCCAGTTGTTGTATTTACCAAACGAATATCCACTACACAACGGGCAGATTCACTCGAAATCCCGAGGTTAAAACCACTCAACTTACTTAAGGCCCCGCCAATTCTATCCTTCTTTGTACCAAACTCGCTTACACTGCCTGTAATGATCAGTTCAACGCCAAGCAACTTTCCAATTTTTGCAGCCGATTGGGGCGTAACCGCACCACTCATGCCCAAGCCTTGTTCCTGCATAATTTTGTCAAGTTCGCTGCGCTCGACAACGATAAATTTTTTACTCTCCACAAGCGAGGTCACGAGCATATCGGCGATACCATTGCCAATATTATTGCCGTAATTTGCCTTATCGGTAAATGATACCACAGCCACGCGTTTTTTAAGGTTTTTTAAATCCGAGCTGAACAATGACGTTGTTAATAAAGCCATTGCCAACAGTGTAGAAAGTATTTTTACTTTTCGCATTTTGCGACCTTTACTTATTTAGTCTCTTCCTTTGTAGAAACAATCCGTGCTGTAAGCTTGTTTTGGGTAACACCGATTATTTCCAAATCGATACCTTCAATATTCTTTGCAGACAATTCACTGGCCACCGTCTCGGCCTTTTGGGTGATTTCAATATCAAACAGGGCGCTTCCCGAGCCAAAGCTACGTTGGTATACATTTTTTACGCCACGCACATAATATGGCAGGCTGTTCTTCAAAGTATTCAATTGTTCAAAACTTGTAATATTTGTCACCTGAAGTTGAATCTGCCTTTGCTCATACTGGTTTTTTCTGAACTTCTCGATTATTTTACTTTTTAAGTCTTCGGCTGCCTTTTTTGCAGCTTTCTCTAATGCCAAACTGCCACCGGTCATTTCATCGATATGGGCAGCAACACCGCGTGCCATGGTCGTGGCAATAACAATTCCGTCGTCTGCGCGCACAACCCGTAAGTTCATATTGGCACTATTTGTTTTCATCCCCGATGAACGCATCATCGGCAATTGCGTGACGGTTGTTTTGGCATTTCCGATGATTAAAATCTCCGCCCCGCTTTGCTTCGCAATGGCAGCCCCGGCAGCAGCATCACCGGAGAGGGCGGCCATCATGGCATTTTGTTTTACATTTGCTTTAGCGGTCGCGGCATCTACAAAAGGAAATCCATAGCCCATCATCGTATTCATCAAAGCAGTTTCGGCTGTGTTCATTGCTGTGGAATAATGCCATTGGCTTTGTCCGAAGTTTTCTTCTTTTATCAAAACCATTAACCGCGGCATGCCTTCGCGGCGCAAAGTTGTGATAATCCCTTCAATATCGTTTTTTAAATCAGCGGTTTTCACAACAGCGCGGACGGTAACTTCTAAAGAGTTATCAATACGTTCCTGCGTCGATAGCACCTCATAACTCTGTACATAGCCGGTGGTCTTTGTATAAATTTTGTCTTCTAAAAGCATGTAATTCTCGGTAACAGTGCGGGAATCAATAATAGTCCCGACAACCTGTTCCACCGCTTTTCTCAGGGCATCGTTGGTACCATCTTCTTTCGCCTTTACCATATCCCCGGCCAAAATCGCACCAAAACCGGTAGCAGTCACCGTTTTAGAATCCTGCCCGTTCGCAGCAATCAGAAGTGTAAATATTACAAAAAGTGTTTTGATTTGAATTTTCATTTTTGGAAATCAACTTATCTTTTTAAAACATTATAAACACAAAATACCCTTCGGGATTATTTTAATACAACCTCGAAGGGATTCAATAAATAAATTAGAACTGTTTAAAATTTTGCTTTTAAATTCCTGATGATATTTAAAGCCTGCGCCCCGGATACAACGTCCAGCGGATGGAATGTGCCGTCATCTATTCCCGTCATAATACCACGGGTAGAAACAACCATAATGGCGTTAAAAATGGGCGATGTGTTGAGCACATCGGCAAAGGGGCTGGCATCGCCAAAATGTTTGGTCTCAATAGAGCGGTCATCATAGGCTTTAACCATAAACTGCTGGATAAGCATGGCCAACTCTGCACGGTTTACTTTTTGATCGGGACGAAAAGTACCATCGGGGTATGTGTTGATAATGCCTTTGTCCAAAGCTTTATCGATAAACGATTTTGCCCAATGGTTTTCTGAAACATCTACTAGCGATGGGCCATCATCCGGCTTAGAATCTGTTTTGCCCATAATACTTTTACCGGGCGCGTTAAATTTAATGCCTTGCTTAGCTGCTGATTTTCTAAAAATTTTATCCAGGGGTAATTCCGTCACAAAAAGAACGGCCACATCCGAACGCGATATTTCTTTTTGGGCCGCTATTTTTCTTAACTCCGGCGATTGCCCGGCAACAGCAGCCTGATATTCTGCCAATTCCTTGATCGCTAAACTTGCCCGTGTGTCAGTATTATCAATTTTTAAAATCTTTTGGAATGATGTTTGGGCTTTGATGTATTTGCCCCATCTTTTATAAGTCGTGCCCATCCAATAATAAGTATCTTTTTTAACGCCTTTTTTATCTTTTACAGATTTGGCACCTTTTATGTCATCAAGCGCATCTTCAAATTCATCGATGGCATCTTCGTATTTTTCTTTGGCCATATACAAACGGCCTTTAGCGACAACCGCAGGAATCCAGTCCCCATCACGGTCAAGGGACTCTTCAATAAATTTTTCTGCCTTTTTTAATTTACCATTTTCAAGGGCGACGAGGGCTAAGCCTTCAAAGGCGGGAGCAAAATTATCTTTTAAACCTTTGGCAAGATTAAATTCACGCTCGGCATTGGTTAAATCATTGTTCTTTAAAAATTTCTGGCCTTGCTTATAATGATACTCAGGGGTATCGAGCACAGATTCTGCTTTTCGTTCTTTAGGGCCGCCGCATTGTATAGAAATCATAGCAGCAATAAAAATTACAAACGTACTTTTCAGTAATTTGATTTTCATATTAAAATCTCCAATTAGTCTAAAATAAACATAACTTTACATTGTTCCATGAAGTTAAGATTCTTTGCCGCCGCCTGGATATTTGCTGCATCTGCATTAGACACAACCACATCGGTCTGGTTTGTACCATCCACACGCAGGGCTTTAACCACAAAAGCATTATCCGTCACACGCTCATTTGTTTTAGCGCGGTTCAAATCTTTTTCGTAGCCTACAACCCCAATCTGTACGGCATAATCGCGGCTTACATACCCGGTGCCATATACTTCATTGCCATTTTCATCAATAATTTTTGGCGCCATGGCAGGCCTTAAACCTAACCCACGGGCATCAATGATCAAACCAGTATAGACTGCATTTACAAATGTGGGTTGTGCTGCAACATTATAATTGAGGTTGCCCGGTGTTTGACCACCAAGTTGGCCTGGCAGGATTGCATCCAATAAAATCCCGCTAAGTGGCATTTCAACATCCACTTCAACACTACCATCGCTTAAGTAGCGTGTGTCGACCGATTTAAAATTTTTAACAACACCGCTGACCCGCGTTTCAATCACATCATTTTCAATCATGGCATTGCGGACAGTTGTCTCAGAAGTAAGGGTCATGCCTTTTACCGTTTCCAGTAACTGGCGCAAGGCATCCAGTTTTGCAACACGTATTGCCCCGGCACGTTGTGCAGCGAAAGGTACTTTTGGATTTGGCGAGCCGATCCCCGTGGCACGTAAGACCTGATCTTGCCAATTTACAGATCCGGCATTTGGTATTTGTTGGTAAACTTGTGCATTTAAAGCACAGGTAAGCATTAGAAACAATGCAAGATAAATAAGCCGAGATAGAGTCATATCTCCTCCCTGGGTTTTTGTCTTAGATTATTTTATGAAGGTCATTTGAGATAAGCATAATAACCCATTATTGGTCATTTTTCCTGTGACTGTGGTCACCAAAATTTTATATATAAAAATGAATAGGTATGGGAAAATCAATCAAGCAATGTATTGGAGCGAGAGACGGGACTCGAACCCGCGACGTCCAGCTTGGGAAGCTGACATTCTACCACTGAATTACTCTCGCAATAACCATAAAACACGAAAAGATAATTATTCAATACGCACGTGTCAATTTATTTACGCCATAATCAAATTCATTGCCTTCTTAACCCACAATAACTTATTCTCAGATTACGGATATCAGATTGCTCACCTTTCTTTAATCCAATGCACATAGTCCCACTGTGGCAGGAAGAAAACAGTCATAAAACAGGATGATTTTTATTCCTGACCCATCTTTGGTAAGCACACATGCGCCAGAACTTTAGCATCATTAATTATATTAGAAATTACAGCATACTCGTCCGGTTGGTGGGCCAGATCATCAATGGTTGCCCATACGGCCGCATCAAACCCCACCTTTCTAAATGTGGCGGCAACAGTCCCTCCGCCAATACCACCGGCCTTTGCTTTAACATTATATATTTCAGCAATCGCCGCTTGTAACGCTAAAACGACAGGTGCATCAACAGGGGTTGCCGGGGCAGCTTGCTCTTTCAGTTCCAGCGTGATCTCAATCTTCACCTTGTGTATGTGTTCAATGGTTTTACAAATACACTTAATTTCCTTCAGAACATCGTCAAGCTTATAACGGGGAAGAACACGGCAATCCATATAAAAAACATCTTCGCCCGGCAAAGTATTAATATTAGGTACATTTGCTGATTTTTTTGTAGGTGCAAATGTACTTGTTTCAGGATCAAATACAGGGTTCTTGCCCGGAAATTTTTGATAAAGGTTTTCGAGGGCAACAACAAGATGGCTCGATGCCTTAAAAGCATTTACACCTTTATTGGGCAGGCTTGCATGTGCCTGGACGCCAATAGTTTTAAACTTTATCCATAAGATGGATTTCTCTGCAACTTCAATTACCGAGCCATCGGGCTCTCCGGCATCCGGGATAATGTATAAATCATCCTCAGAAAATAATTCTCCATGATTCTCAACCATAAAATTTAAACCGAATTTACTGCCGGTTTCTTCATCGGCAACGAATAACAACGCAATATCATATTCGGGTGTTATTCCCTGCTCAAAAAAACATTTTGCAAGAATAAGACTGGAAACTAATGCTTGGTTATTATCTTCGGTACCCCGGCCAAAAATTTTCCCATCCCTTACAACGGCCTCATAAGGATCATTGGTCCATTTAGAAATATCGCCTTCCGGTACGACATCCAGATGCCCCATTATCCACACTGTTTTTGCTCTATTTTTTCCAGGGATACGTGCAATTAAGTTTGGCCGCAACCCGCCTTTTACTTGTGGATCGGCCGCAGGATATTCTTCAATTTCATTGAACCCTATAGTTTTCAGATAGGCTATAATAAAATCTGCTTTTTCAGATTCACCATCTCCGTTATTAATCGGTCCAATGGCCTTAATTGAAACAAGTTTTTTCATTAGCTCGATTAACTCAGTTCGTTGCAGCTCAAGCGCATTAAATATTTTTTCAACAGATGTCACTATGATAAATCCTCAAAAATAAGTATTCTAAAATACCCCAAAATTACTAAGTTCGGGTAAAATGTAATTAGAAAGGACATGCGTAAAATACCGATCGGTCATTCCGGCAATAAAATCCCTTACAATAATTTCCGGATTATTATTATCCGAGTATAAGTCGTCTTTCGTATTGAGAAAATGGATAAATATTTCATTGTCATTTTCGTTATTTTTAAGGGCGGTTAGGTAAAAATCAAAAAGTATTTCGAAGCCCCTTTTTATTTTTGTATGATTTACCTTTAAGCGATCACTTTTATAAATTTTTTCATAATTAAAGTTTTTAAGATGAAACAATGCTTCGGATATTTTTACGCTAAACGCCACATAGTTTTTGTTATAGCTTTGTGTAACAACATCGTTCACCAATGTTTCAATAATCTGGCCATTGCGGTTCCCGAGTACATCCGTTGCCTGCCTTGGCAAATCTTCACGCTTGATAAGGCCGATACGAATGGCATCTTCGATATCCTGGCCGATATAAGCAATCGTATCGGTAATCCGCACTACACAACCTTCCAAAGTACCAGGGTGGGTGTCGATAATTTCACCGCGCTGCATACTCTCTATGTAATGCAAAATATCGTTTTCAGATTTATGTGAGTCCGGCTCAAGGCTCTGATCGTTCACTTCACCATTATGAGAAATTATGCCATCACGGGTTTGGAAGCACAGATTTAATCCAAGCCCTTTATTGGTGATAACATCCACAGTCCTTAAGCTCTGGATATTATGATGAAATTCACCAAGCCCATATTTTTTGCTCACATCACTTAAAAACTTTTCACCATCATGCCCAAATGGGGGATGGCCTAAATCATGCCCCAAAGCAATTGCGTCGATCAAGTCGGTATTAAGCGATAAAAAGCGGCCGATTGTTTTTGAAATTTGTGCCACACTAATTGTGTGTAAACTACGGCTAGTCAACTGTTCATCCAGTAAAGAGGCAAAATAAACAACCTGGGTTTTTCCAGTATAACGCCTAAATGCGCCAGAATACATTATGCGGTCACGATCAATAGCGAATGGAGGCCGGTATCGCTCGCCATTTTCTTTTTCAAAACGTGATGCCTTTGTATTGATTGTTGCAAAATCGGAAAATGCGGCCTCTTCCTTTTGTGCTACATTAAAGGCAATTTCATTTAGTTTTAAGTGGGACATAGTTCGATCTATTTTTTCTATTATTTTTTTTGAATAGTTAGAACCCAGATTAAGAGATATTTAATCTGGAACGATTACATTTAAAGCGTGGGGAATTATTTCTACATCAACTGATTTCTCGGCAGTATGTGGCTCACCATCAGTATGAAACGTAAAATTTCCCGCATCAGAATAAACGGTTACATTTTCTGCAAGAAAAGTAGAATATGATTTTATTTGTTTTATTCTTCCATTAAACATTTTTCGGGATTCGATTATAGTCCTAAAAATAGACATTTTTGAAAAAATACATACATCAAATTTGCCATCCTGCATATTGGCAAATGGAGCAATTTTTGCCCCATTACCAAATTCAGTTCCATTTGCAAAAGTAATTAAGAGGGGATTAACCTTTAACTCTTTCTCGGCGTTTTTTAAAAAATAAACAGGATAGGTGTAGGCTGAAAGCTCCTTTAACCCAATAAAGAAATAAGGTATCGCTCCGCGGATTTTCCTTTTCTGAAATTGTTGGGCCACTTCTGCATCAAAACCAATGCCTGCAACACAAAAAAAATGATGCCCATTAATTTTACCTACATCAATTTTTTTTGAATTGGCTTTAACTATTACATCCAAGGCCTTTTCAGAATCCAATGGAAGCCTTAATGAGCGGGCAAAACCATTACCACTGCCCATGGGAATTAAACCAAAATTTGAGTCTGTGGCAACAAGGGCAGTGGCCACTTCATTCATAGTGCCGTCACCGCCGATGGCAATTATATTTTTGCTGCCTTTGCTGAGCGCCGTTTTAGCAATTGCCGAAGCATGACCAGCATATTCCGTGTACACTATTTCAAAATCGTTTTTAACTTTTTCTTCTATGAGGGAGGGGAGGTTTGATTTATTTCTTTTTAAACCTGAATATGGATTAATGATAAAAGTAAAATTCATCTTATTCATTCTTGGAAGGACGGTAAAAAAAAAGTCCCGATATGTTATACCGGGACTTTAAATTTTAATTTCTAAGCCTAAAATCAAATGGGATAGCCATTTTAACACGGACAAATTTGTCACGTTGTTTTGCAGGTTTAAATTTACACTTTTTAGCTGCATTTATGGCTGCTTCATCAAGCATCGGAATTGATTTTAAAATTTTTGCATCAATCACATCGCCTTTTTTTGAAATGGTTACTGTTACCATAACCTTCCCTTCAATCCCTGCCCTTCTGGCAAGATCAGGATATTTTGGCGTTTCTTTGTGCCTTAGGACAGGCTTATCCGAAACGGCAAAAAACTCAAATACCTCGTCTTCTTCAGGAGGTGGTGGCGGCGCTTCAAATACATCACCCAAATCAATTTCGGTTTCTTCGATGGTCACATCATCCAACAAATCATCATCTTCAGATTCTACCGGTATCGAAGGCCGTGATGGCGGCGGTGGTTTTTGAAGCTGTTGTGTCGGAGGAATTTCAATACTTTCAATGATCAGTTTTGGCTGATCCGGTAAAGCAACCTCTCCCTCATATCTTTGAAATGAGTAAAACAAAACAGTGATTATTAACAAGCCTATGGCTGTAGATAACTCTAATGTTTTTTGGTATTTCAACCTTAAGTCAGCCTGAGGCTCTTTTTGAATTGACTTCATTAAAGTTCTCCCGGTCTAGCTGAATAGTTAATATTTAAAGCATTTCCTTTTCGCAATTCCTGCTGAACTTTATTTACGATGCCCATTTGCGCCTTCTCATCGATTTTCAGGACAACGATTAACAAAGGATCATTAACCCTGAGCTCATAGGCACGGTTACGTAAATTTTTAACTTCCTGAACAGTAATATCATTTATCATAATGTTTTGTTCTTTATCAACCCAGATTGTCGCAATATGCCTTTTAGAAACATCAAGTTTCTCAATTTTCAAGGCATCCGGTACGCGCACTTTTAAACCTGAGTATGTTTTCATAACAGTAACTGTCATAAAAAAGATTAATAACATAAAAATAATATCAGGCATAGAAGCTGTTGGAATTGCCAACTTTATTTTTGTTTTCTTTTTAAATTCCATCAAATGTCCTCATGTTATTCTTCATCAGGATCAGCTAAAGAAATCCTTTTTGCCTGCGCCCTTTTTAACTGGTCCAAGACCTTGATATACACATCATATTCAGATTCTTTATGCGTTTTAAGGGAAACAATCAATAATGGGTTTTCGAATAGCTTTTCTTTAACAAGTCGCTGAATTTCATTTACTTCAACGATCTCATTATCGAGCATGGCCTGACCATTAGCATTAATAAATAAATTTGAAATATTCTTTTTAGGGATTTTAACTTCAATATCTCCAGGAGGAGGAAGAACTAAGTCCAACCCTTTTTCTGTATCGATCGAAGTAGTTACTAAAAAGAAAATCAACAAAAGAAAAACAATATCAGCTAATGATGCTGAAGGAATTTCAACGTCTTTATCTTTTTTCTTGCCAAGTATCATAGTTCACGCCTAATAATTAATTTTTATGATCTAAATCGACTAAGGCATCCATTAATTCTACAGAACTTTCTTCCATATCAAGAATTAATTTGTCAATTCGGGAGTTAAAGAAATTATAAAACACTTGGATAATCATCGCCACAACTAATCCAAATAAGGTAGTTAACAAAGCCTCAGAAATACCGCCGGCTACAATTGCAGGTGAAATATCGTTTGCTGCTTCAATTTGCTGGAATGCTCCAACCATACCCTGTACAGTTCCTGTAAAACCAACCATTGGTGCCAAAACAATTACAGTCGACAAAACAACCATACCACGCTCTAAAAAGGCCATTTCGATTGATCCGGCATTTGAAATAGATTTTTCCACACTCTCTAAACCTTTATCTGCACGCGAAAGACCAGCATGAAGAATAGATGCAACAGGACCAGGTGTTTTTTCACACTCTGCCGCAGCACCTTCAATACCACCTTCTTGTAACGCAGAATGTAGACGAGATAAGAATTTACGTGTATTTACTGATGCGCGTGTTAAAGTTACAACACGCTCAATTGAAAAACCAAGACCAACGATAAGCAACGCTAAGATCGGCCACATGAAAAGTCCGCCTTTGACAAAAAGCTCGACTAAACCATCCATACTATTAACTCCTATATATTTAGTTTATTTGATTTTTTATTTAATAAGGTGAGTTTGTGCCACAAAATTTATTTTAGAGTATACAGTTTTCACTATTTAAAGTCAATCAATTTTTGGCTTGACCTTCGTCAAATGATTTTGAATTGCCCGCGCTTTTGGAAATGACTTTAATGCCGTATTAAATTGAATATCGTGTTCCAGTATAACCCGGTAAAACTCATTTTGAGACCAGTAACTCCTGGCAATTTCTGCCTTTAATCTATTTTTTAAAAATTCAATATCGGCATTCCAAACGTCATTATCAAAACTGATTTCTTTCTCCCGTGCAACTTTTTTTAGTTCGTTTAATAATTTTTGAGACACTTTAAAATGGGTCAAAAACTCTTCCGGCTCTTGTTTAATATCCCGGTGCTGATTTGAATAATGCGATGCAACTTCATAAAAAATCCGTTTTGCAAAAAGTTTTTGGATCAATTTTGGCGATTTTGAAAAACTGGAGTCACCAACAACTAAATCGGGCTTAATCCCCCCACCGGCAAAAACTTCACGCCCGGAACTCGTATGATAGACTTGAATATGGTTCAGAGAATCCTCAAGGGCTACAGAATCGGCCGTTGCGTCATTATAACTATAATATTCTACGAGGGATTTATTTTCATAGGGTTTTTGTATCAGACGGCCACTGGGCGTATAATATTTTGAAACTGTTAAGCGTAAGCGGGAACCATCATTTAAAATGAACTCGTTCTGTACCAGGCCCTTTCCAAAACTTCTGGTGCCCACGATTAAACCACGATCGTAATCCTGGATGGCACCGGCAACAATCTCCGAGGCGCTGGCCGATGAATGGTTTATTAAAACCACCAAAGGGAAATCACGGTCAATTGATTGGCCATAATCATCTGTATAATGCTCTTCGTTGATTTTTAATTCCCGGCCTTTGGTAAAAACAACGCGCTTATGGCCAGAGATAAATTTGCCTACAATCTTAACGGCCTGCCATAAATATCCACCACCATTATTCCGCAAATCCAATACAAGCTGACGCATACCTTTTTTTTCTAACTTTATTAATGCATTTTCCAATTCATCGGCAGTGGTACTGGCAAAGCGGTTTAGCCAAACATATCCGGTGGAATCGTTCGCCATAAATGATGTATTTAATGTATAAATCGGAATCTCGTCCCGGACGATTTCAAAATCTAAAAGAGAATCAAATCCGGCGCGTTTTATACCCACTTTAACCACGGAATTTTTAGGGCCTTTTAGCTTTTTAGGCACATCGGAACTGGCCAGGCCGAAAGCCGATTCCCCATCAATTTTAACGATAATATCACCGGAAAGCAGCCCCACTTTTTCTGAAGGCGAACCGGGTATAACACTTATCACATTGATATAGTCGTCGATTACATCATATTGAATGCCAATACCCTGATATTTGCCCTCAAAGTTTTCATCATTGCTTTGGCCTTGCGATGGACTAAAGTAGACTGTGTGCGGATCAAGGGATTGCAACATGCCTTCAATAGCGCCCGTAATCGCCTTATCCCAATCGACATCGCCCACATAATGCGCCTGGGTAAGGGTGATTATTTCCTCGAGCTTATCAATATCTAAGCGGTCAGCATCTGAGAAATCTGCTATAAAAAACTTAAATATGGTTTGTTTGAATAAGAGTGTTAATAATACAACAATGATCATCCAACTCAGGAAGAGGCTTCTATTTTTCATAATTAAAAAGAACTCACTTTTTGATTTAATTTAAGTATCGTTTCGTCTTGCAAATCAACATCCCAAATTAGAAGCACGCACGAGCTTTGGTACACTTTTTCGAACCCTGCCTCGGAAAGGGAAATTGTCTCAACCGGCAAACGCCAGATGGTATCGGCCTTTTCAGCACTAATATTTATATCAATTTTCATATACTCGTCTTTTAAACCAAGGAATTGTCTTCCTTCTACAACACCGATCGAATCCAAAAACGAATCGCGCAAACGGCCATCCTGGTTATAATAAAACCGATCATCCGCGTGCCCGGCCTGCAGGCCATAATTAAACTCTACGGCAAAGCGGAAATTTAAATCATCCCCGGATAAATTTGTAAGCCGGTAGTGCGCGTCGATGACCTCGTTACCCCGAGATACTTTTATTTCTTTTGTGATTTTTATGGAATGGCTTCGATCATTTTGCCGGATGGCCCCTTCTCTTGAGAGTGTTAAACATATGGCGCCGGCCTCAATTTTCGTATGCTCAAGGGAATATTCCCCGCTAACAAAATCGCCTAATTCCACATAATCATTCTTCAAAAACCGCTCGGGGGTTACATCGTTTTCAATAATATGGTCCACAAACGATTTGCGTTCATAGGTATCATAAATCAAATATTTTTCCAACCCGGGCTCTTTGGCAATTACCAGGTCGTGAATGCTGGCCGTCCCATCAGCGCCATGCTCCTCGCCGGCAATTTTAGCATGGTACAGTTTTTCATGATAGCCTTCTTCGCGGCGGGTCATGGTATCCAAAATGTTTTTCTCGGCAGCTTTAAAATCATATTCAAACAACGTACCCCCGGCCGATGGCTTAAAATAGGCGTTGTGCACTTTGGTCTCGATCAAAACTTCATCGCGGCCGTCTTTGTCAAAATCGGATATTTCCAGTTCTTTCAAACTTTCGGGCATTTTTTCGGCCAAAATCTTTTCCGCTTTAATCAGGTTGCTAAAAATGGCATAGCGTAGATGGCTTAAATAAAGGCCACCAAAAATACCGTGCCAATAGGGGCAGTTACATTGCCCGGCCCACAAGGCATCATTGGCCAAATCCAGCCCGGCTACATTTTTTGCCGAAGCCAGCTTTTCACTTACACGCAGCATTTTTTTGTGCATCACATTTATTTCGGGATATTTGATCATAAAATTACGCCAAAACCCACCACGCACAAAAAGTCCCACATCATCGTACATATTCTGGTCTTTTAAATAATGCTCAAAATTTTCGTACGCCTTAAAGGTCTC
This sequence comes from Calditrichota bacterium, assembly GCA_024277115.1. Taxonomy (GTDB): domain Bacteria; phylum Calditrichota; class Calditrichia; order Calditrichales; family J004; genus JABFGF01. The sequence continues at coordinate 2,079 of JAJRVW010000058.1, read as the reverse complement.
TTTAAAAAGGGACCAGTGCATCATCTCGGAATAGGACGCGGTAGGCAGATATATATTGGACTTGGGTTTAACCTGTTCAATCACTTCGTCAAAAGTGACCATCTCGATCCAATCCAAATTATTTTCCACGGCCGTAAAAAAATTATCCAACCAACCGTTTTCATAAACATGCTGATAGGTATCGGGCCAGACGCCAAATTTTTCGCCATCATCGGCAAAAACCAGTACGCGCTCTTCGTCTTCGCTGGCCATATTGCGCAAAACATCGATGGTGGCCCGCGGGTCCTGAAAAGGGATGGTATAACGAAGATATTTACTGATCGGGAACAGGAACACTTTTTTACCCAAGTCCTCCGAAATAAAATAGCCGTTTAAATCTTCATCCTTAAGCCCGGCATATAAAAAATGTGTATCGTCAATAACCGAGTATTTTATCCCGGCGTCGCTCATGGTTCCCGGCAGCGTTGGCTCCCAAACGCGCTCGGCAAGCCACATACCGCTGGCCTCGTAACCAAACATTTCTTTTACCCGCATGGTCAATTTCTTTATCTGGCCGATACGGTCCGACTCGGGTATAACCGAAATGATCGGCTCATAATAGGCGCCGCTCATTATCTCCAATTGGTTATTGTCCTTTAATTTATTGATCAATTCGATCAACTCGGGATGGTTTTCTTCCAGCCAATCCAACAGGATACCGGTAAAATGAATTGAAATCCTGATTTTGGGGTGACGTTCTAAAACCTGCAAAAATGGTAAATATGATTTTTGATAGGCATCTTCAAATACGAAATCAAAATTCCCAATGGGTTGATGATTATGGATGCCCAGGACAAACTTAATTTTTTTCATGTTCTCTTAACTTTCTCAACAAAATTTAAACCCTATTAATTTATAAATGAGTTTCGCGATGGTAAAATCCGGATGAATAAGGCCCTTGATCGGGCTCAACTCCACAACATCAAAACCAACCACATTTTTTTCTTTAAATACATATTTTAAAAACGCTAAAGTCTCGTCCCAAAAAAAGCCGCCCGGTTCCGGCGTTCCAGTAGCCGGGATGACCGAAGGATCAAAAAAATCAACATCGATGGTAATAAAAACATTCTCGTTCAGCCGCTCGATTATTTCGTCCTCAAACCCCTTTTTTTTTATCCGGTGGGCGTAAAAAGTATCCAGATTGTTTTCTTTAATAAACCCGGCCTCTTCCACACATTGAGAGCGAATACCGACTTGAACAATACTTTTATTCAGCCCGTAAATCCGTTTCATCACACTGGCGTGGGAATAAATCGAACCTTCGTACGATTCACGCAAATCTGAATGCGCATCGAGTTGCAGCACAGAGATATTATCAAACTTTTTACAAAAGGCCCTGTAAACCGGGAAAGAAAGCGAATGTTCGCCACCCAGCCCTACAACAAATTTACCTTTGTTTAAATGCCCTGAAAAAATTTCAGTTACAAAGGAGAAATCATCTTCTACCTTACCGGTAAAACTTAAGGCTTCCGCAGTATAAATCCCCTTTTTATAAACTTCGCTCTCAGATTCTTCATCGTACAACTCCACATATTGCGAGGCTTCAATAATGGCCTGTGGCGCATTTTTTGTCCCGCCCATATAGCTTGTGGACGCCTCGTAAGGAAGCGGGACGATCACCACTTTGGAATCATTATAAGAAGAAAACTCTTTTTCAATTCCCAAAAAATTTTGTGCTGACATATTCTAATTAGTGCCTGTCTATAAAGTAAAAAAAAAGCGCCTATGCTTAGTCGATGTCATCCCCGATCCTCGGGATTTTCAACCTGAGCGAAACCCCGGTTTTTTTGGGGTGTAGAGAAGGACCCCACCTTTTCCCCGCCGTTGGTAGGATGTTCTTTATTCTTTTTTCTTTTTTCTTTTTTCTTTGTATTTTGGCATTTAATCTTTTTATTAAGCGCTTTGTCAAGTCCTGAAATAGGTTTACAGTATTTTATTTACTAATTGTTCTTTTTCTCTCCAATTATCCTTTCTGTTTGGTTCTGAAAGGACCGAACAGTTTTCCCTGTTTTGCGAAGCAAAAACAGGGGCGCGGGGGCG
>JAJRVW010000057.1 GCA_024277115.1 Calditrichota bacterium | reverse complement strand
TTGGATATGGAAATACTAAAAAATAAAACTGAACCGTGGGTCAAACTGGCGCGAGCGGTTTAAGTTCTGATTCCGCTACGCTTCATCAGAACTTAAACCGCTGGAAGAACAAAGTACACAACATTTAGGACTTGACTAAAACTTATTTTGCTAAAATTACTGATAGTATATCAGAGTTATAAAACTTGACACTCTATTATTTTTGGAGATTATTTAACATCCAATATTAAAATCACTCCCGCCCGAGAAAGAAAGATAAAATTTACTTTAGCGACAAAACTTAAAAAAGTAGCTACGCAATATCCGGTTATTACCTTAGCCCAGCCAAGACAATCCTGGAAAACAACGCTAGTGGAAAAGTTGTTTCCTTACTATAGATACATCTTATTGGAAAACCTGTAAATATATGTTGGGGATTTAGAAATTTTTGGAAGCCTTGTTCGGCTTTGCGGAGGCAGAATGGCTTTGGATGAATTGAAACTCCCTGTGCTCAATCCAATTCAAAGATATTGAAAATCCTATATTTCAGTATAGGGAAGGGGCGTTGGTTGAATTATCTCTAATCACTTTAAAGATTACAGGTGACAGATGACGTGTGGACCTGTATCTACTTGGATTAGGCAGTAAATCGCATTTTAACTTCTCGTTTAGGCTAACAAACTGTTATTATTGTAGTTAAGAGCCTTGTTATACGGCTTTTTAAGCCATTGGTCCAGGCTTCGAGTCCCCGCTGGCTCACACTAAAGTCCTTAGTTTTAGAACTAAGGACTTTTTTTTTGAAGAAAATTATTAATAACATAAAATCTATTTTTAGAAGATGAAAATAGATTTTATTTGCTATGCACAGTTTTTTTTAAAAAATGTAAAATCCTACTTGAAAATGGGGTAAAATTAGATTATAATTGTCACCTTTTATTGATCATAAAATATTGAAAAACGAATCGTTAGATTTTCTAGGAGGATAGATGAAGATTAGCCAATTAAGGTCTTATCTTGATGATTTTGATAATCAAGCAGAAGTTTTTGTGTCATTGTTTGGATTAGAAGGTAATCAGGAAATTTATGAAATTACAAGTGCATCAAATAATGGTGGGCATTTACAACTTACTATCGATGAGGCCGATGCGCATAGTGAAATTGATTTTATGGATCCTGATGCCGATTAACAGTTGAGCGCTACTTTTTTTATAAATCTTATTAACCCTTTGTATATCTTGTATAAAGGGTTTTTTTATGTGTATGGCGCACTCCCCATTTGTCTTAATCTGCCCGGTCGGATTGTAGGAAAGTTATCACCCCATTCTTTTATGTAAAATATTTCTTTTGTAAGTTAAGCTATAATGTTTAATGCCGTTCTTATTGTTTGGAAGCGGACAAGCTCTGCTATACAAACTAAACGGGTGTTTTCTGATAATTTTGGGAGATTATATGGCTAATCGGGTAGACTTAAAGCAGCTTTTACAATTAATTAATGACCAGAAAAATTGAGATTCCAACTTAATCCTTGATGCAGGGTGTGTTATTTTTACCGACGACCAAAGCGCATTAATAAAAATCATCAACTATTTCCTGAACTATCTGCAACAGCTTTCGGAAAGGACAATGGAAATTTCTCTCGACTTGAGGGGGGATTCAATTTTATTGATGCTAATGGCATTTACTGAAAAAGAATCCTTGCCCGAAATCAGTCCCAATCTTACAGGCGCCTTATCCAATTTTAATGCAAAGTATGAACTTATCCACAAAGCCGGCCAGTATGTACAGATAAAGGTCGAATTCTCCATTTAATCGGTGTTTGCAACAACTGATTAATCTTGCCGTACATTCCTCCTGTTCGCAAAAGATCATTTATCTTAAGGAGGAAAAATGCAAATCAATCCCAACCGATTTTATTTTTTATTAATTTTTCTACTTCCACTCTTCGTTTTTGGACAGCAACCAATTCTCACAGAGATGAATGATTTTTATCCTGACGAACTCATTGTAAAAGGATTTACTTTAACAACCCCGCAGGAAATTACCGTCACAGCTTCGGCAATTACGCCTTATCGTGGGAGAAATAATTTTCCGTTTACACAAGCTTGGATTATAGACAGTAAAACCCGCGACTTAGTCTGGACAATAATTGATGCCGATGAAATCGACAGGTCAAGAAGAATAACTACCTTCGAAGAAAAAGTACAGTTAGAACCCGGTAATTATGAAGTTTATTATTCTACTTTTGCAAATTATCAGTTTTTTGATGGAAATTGGTATGGACGGAATGGGTTTTGGGATAACCTATTTGGAAATGTGTTTTATGGCGAAAATTGGGGCGTAAGCCGACGGGATTATCGGGACGTGTTTCTTGTTGTTAAAGGCGATGGCAATCAGGTAGATGCAGGAGAGGTCGAGGTGTGGCAAGAATCAAAAAAAGAAGGCGCACTTTTAGATTTTGGCGCTCTGCGTGATGAAGTTTTTAAGCGAAAGATTATGAAAGTCAATGAACCTGTGAAGTTAAAACTATACGCCATCGGTGAAGCAAGAGAAGATGGGAAATATGATTTTGGCTGGATTAAAAACATCAAAACCAGGGAGAAAGTTTGGGAGCTGACTTATAGAGAATCTGATCCGGCCGGTGGCGCCAGAAAAAACCGCTTCACCGAAACCGAGATCGAGCTTAATCCTGGATTATATGAAGTTGCATTTGTAACGGATGATTCGCACAGTTACCGGCGATGGAACTCAGCGTCACCATACGATCCCGCCTTTTGGGGATTGACTATTTGGCTGGTAGATGGGAATACGCGAAATTCCATAGTATTTAAAGACATAGAAAAATATGAGGATAAGAATGTTATCGTGGAAATTGACCGGGTAGGTGACAGTGATTATCGATCGAAAGGTTTTTCATTGAAAAGGGAATTATCCCTGAATATTTATGCGCTGGGCGAAGGCAGGGATGGCGAAATGTATGACTATGGCTGGATAGTTGATGCCAATACCCGCGAGAAAATTTGGGAGATGGAATATTATGATACGGAGAATGCCGGTGGTGCCGAGAAGAACAGGCTTGTTGATACACAATTCTTATTGGCCGCAGGAAACTATATTGCCTATTATGTCACCGATGGCTCGCACTCTTACAGTGAATGGAACAGTGGCCAGCCGTATGATCCCAAAAGATGGGGCATAACAATCAGTGTCTTGGATGACAATTTTACAGAAGGCGATGTGACCGATTATGATGAAAGTGATGATGAATCGGTTTTGGTACGCATTACACGTATAGGCGATGATGACCGGGCCCGTTCCGGGTTTTCGATTGAGAAGGATCAAAAAGTACATATTTATGCAATCGGTGAGGGACGTGGCAATGAAATGTTTGATTATGCCTGGGTTGAAAATGCCCAAACTGGCCGGATAGTTTGGGAGATGACCTATAGAAAAACAGAACGGGCCGGAGGCGCATCTAAAAATAGATTGTTTGATGGAAATATTTTTTTAGAGGCAGGTGAGTATAATGTTTTTTACAAATCGGATGATTCTCATTCATTTGCAGATTGGAACGAAAGCCCGCCACACGATCCCATTAACTGGGGTATTACAATAACGAAATTGGAAAAATAATTATCTGGGCCTTGAGCGATCAAGGCCTTTTTTATTTATGCAATTTATAAATATAAATATCAGCAAACGAACCGTCATTTTTATCGGTGGTGTATGAATATGTGTTGGCAATGTGTTTATCTAAAACCCAGCCGGGTTTATTGATCGCAATCCACTTGGAAAATTTGCGGTGTTTAACGTGCGCTGGCTGTAATCTTTCCTGTTTATCAGTATTCGAGGAATAAATTAAAACATATTTTGTGGCCGTATTAAAAAGCTGATTCATATATTTATCAAAAACAGTATCCTCGACTAAATGATAAATAACATCGAGCGACAGCGTTAATTCAGTTTTTTCACCGTTGTATTCTTCTACAAGTTTAAACGATTTTGTATCATCCTCCATAAATAATTCCTGGCACTGCAAAATGGCTTCCGGGCTAATATCGAACCCGAGATACGAGGGGTAATTTGCAAACCGAAGTTGATTGCCATCGCCGCATCCAAATTCCATCACTGACGTAACCTGCATTTCCTTTACAAAACTATTGATAGCTTCTGCCTTGAACCGGGCCGATTTATCATAGGAACCTGCACCTGATGTTCCCCCTTTTATGTATCGTTCTTTCCAATAATCGCCGGACCCCGGGAAGGTTTTAAACGGCGCAATAAAAATCATATAAATAAGTTTGAAAATATTTTGGATAAATGATCGTTGCATACGAGTGTGTTTTTTCATGTGGTATCGTGTTTGAAAATTAATATTTAAGTTGGCTAATAAGATATGGATTTTTTCCATTGTGCGGGTATAAAAAATATAAAAAATGCATAAATTTCAAGCCGGCCCAAAAGCATTGTAACAGAGAGTATCCATTTTCCCGCTTCCGGTACCTGCCCAAAATTACCAGTCGATCCAATCACGCCCAAGCCCGGACCTACATTGCCCATGGTAGCGATTGTCCCGGAAAAAGCTTCTTTAATATCCATACCAATCAGTATTAAAAGAAGCGAGGAAATAAACACGATAGACAGATAGATTCCAATATATAAAACACTTCGTTCCACAAGTCCATCTTCGACCACATTGCCATCAATGCGGATTGGCACAACGGCATTTGGGTGCATTAGCCTTTTGAGGTGCCGGATAAATGATTTGCCCAAAAGTACAATACGGTCGGCTTTTATCCCACCCGATGTGGAACCTGCACAGGCGCATTGCAAGGTAAAAAAGATCAGTAAAATTTGAGAAAAAGGCGGCCATATAGCGGTGTCACTTGTGGCAAAACCCGTTGACGTACCAACAGAAATAATGTTAAAGGCGGCATACCGGAAAGATGCGAACCAATCAGGGAAGATCGCACCGTGGACGTTAGAGGCAATCAAAACAGTTCCGGCAAGCATGGCAAAAAGATAGTAGCGTACCACCGAGGAGCGCCAAAAATCCTTGATGTGCCCGGTAACAACTGAGAATAAAAGTGCAAAATGAATACCGCTTAAAACCATAAACAGGATAATAATACTTTCAATTGCCGGACTATTATAATAGGTGATGCTGGCATTTTTTGAAGAGAACCCACCTGTGGCGATCGTTGAAAAGGAATGGGTTAACGCATCAAAGAAATCCATCCCAAAAATCATAAGCGCGGCTGTCTCGAGAAGTGTTAAACCAAGATAAACGCCGGCTAATATTTGGATTGCTTTTCTGGCCCGATGGTGAAAGTTCTCGCGCACCATGGACGAGATTTCACTTCTAAAGAGCACCATCTCGGCAATACCTAAAAAAGGCAAAACAGAGAGTACAAAAATAATTATCCCGATCCCGCCAATCCAGTGTGTGGAAGCACGCCAAAAGAGCAAGCTTGTTGGCAAGGCCTCAATATTAGAAAGAATGGTTGAACCTGTTGTTGTAAAGCCGGAGACACTCTCGAACCAGGCATTTGTAAATGTAAAAGGGTCGCCATATAAAATATAGGGCAACGTGCCGGTCAGACAAGACAAAAACCAACTCAGTACAACGATCAACAGGCCTTCTTTATTGGTGATGTTTGATGCGGGCGGGACAAATATCAGCGGGAAAAGGCCAAACAACATGGTTATCAACGCGCTGTACAACAAGGGCATAAAGGCTGTGTCTGCATTAAAAATTGAAATTGCAGAGGCTATCCCCATAAAAAAGGAATTTATCAGAAGCGCCAATGCGACATATCTGAGAACAATGTGAAATCTCATTGGGCTGAATCCTGGTTTTTAATGGATAAACATAAATGTTCGATGGCTTCCGCTAAATAAAATATTTCATCTTTTGTATCAATCTTTACCTCGAAAGGGGTGCGTTTATCATTAAACTTATTTATTCGTTTGGTGATGCGGATTATGGGACTGACAATATAAAAATTAATGAGGTAGGTAAAAATAAACGTAAAAACCAAGGCGGCGATTACTGCAACTATGCCCGGCATAATAGCCCTGCCTGACTGGTTCTTTAAAGTCATCGCAGTTTTGTACATCATTTTATCGTTTAGCTCAACAAGGTTGTTTACAGATTTTTTTACAGATAAAAAACGGGGATGTACATCGGCAAAATACCAGTTTAAATTCCCTTGTTTGGCGGTGCCGACAATGGGTTTTTCCCATAACGCTTTATAGGATTCGTATTGTGTTTTAATTAAATCGAGCTGTTTCTGTTCACCCGGGACAGTTATATTTAGTGTGGCAAAGCGGAGTTTCTGATTAAAAACGCTATCGGCCTTTGTTAAAATCGCCCGGCCTTTTTTCCAATTGCCATGAAGTAAAAGGAGAATTGCGCTGTCTTCGCGTTCGAGTGCTTCGCTCATTGTTTTTGCCGCATGGATACTTTGGTAATTATCGTCCAAAATGTTTTGAACAGATGAGCCGATTGAGTTTAGCTCGTGGATAGACCAGATGCCGGCTACAAGCAGCATTAAAGCCAGGATTATAAAACCGGACAATATTTTTATACGGATATTCATAATTTATCTTTCTGTTTTGAGGCCAGCTGACCGAATGGCCGCATTTTATCTTTAAATAGGATAGACGCACATGAAAATGATGCTTGAAAAAAGGAATATACGGTGATTAACCTGAGGGCGCAAATTACAGATTTGCCTGTTTTTATATTCTTTCGTGGGGCTTTATAAAGATTATTTTATTTCTTTTCTTGAACTTTACTTTAAAACAGATGGATCATATTATATTGTTAACCAAAACTATTTAAGTAACAAGCACTTTTTTGAGTCAATATAATTTCCAGCGGTCATTTTTATAATGTACATACCTGATGCAAAATGTGAAGCATCCCAACGCACTAAATAAAGTCCCGCTTTTTTCTGACCATTAAATAACCTGTCTACTAGTTGTCCTGCAATATTATAAACATCAATCACTACACTAGTTGTTTTTGGTAAACTGAATTTAATTTTAGTTAATGGGTTAAACGGATTCGGATAAAGTGGATAAAGTTTAACTTCCTGTGGAATTTCATTTGAATTTTGTTCTTCTATGGAAGTAACAAGCGAATAATTACCCATATTTTGATTGTCGTGTCTAAATTTTGGCCAAGGACTATTTGCTAAACCATCACTTTCAGTATATAAGGAGTAGAACTTATAATCTTCAGAGCCGAAGTAAAGAGTACCATCCAGGCTAATGGCCGGCGAAGAAGAAACAGCGCCACTAGTTTCAAATTCCCACTTCTGTGTACCATCCGGATTAATGGCATATAGTTTTTCATCATTAGAACCTATATAAATAACACCGTTGAAACCAATAGTGGGCGAAGAACTAATATAATCACTAGTTTGAAATTCCCACTTCTTTGTCCCATTCTGATTGATAGCATAGAGTCTACCTTCCTGGCTGCCAATATAAATTGTTCCATCCGAGCCGATAGTTGGCGATGATAGGACTCTACCCTTGGTTTGAAATACCCATTTCTGTGTACCGCTCGGACTAATTGCATAGAGTCTGTAATCTCCAGAACCCAAATAAATCGTACCGTCTGAGGCGATAGCAGGCGAAGATTCGATTTGATTGCCTGTTTGAAATTCCCACTTCCTTGTTCCATTCGGATTAATCGCATATAGTTTACCATCCCAGCTGCCAACATAAATCGTGCCATCTGAACTTATAGCTGGTGAAGATTTTACTCGATCACTGGTTTGAAATTCCCATTTTATTGTTCCGTTTGGATTGATAGCTAGCATTTTAGGTCCAGAGCCTACGAAGACCGTGTTGTCCAAACCGATGGCCGGGGATGAAAGAAAACTACCTTCGGCTTGAATCTCCCAGCTTATTGTCCCGTTTGGATTGATAGCAAAGAATTTAAAGCCAGAGCCTACGAAAATCGTACCATCTGATCCGGTGGCTGGGGATGAAAAAAAACAACTCCCTGACTGAAATTCCCATTTTTTTGTATCGTCAGGATTAAAAGCATAAAGTTTATAGTCACATGAGCCCACATAAACCGTGCCATCAGGGCCGATAGCTGGCGAAGCCAAGACTCTACCTCCAGTCTGAAATTCCCATCTTATTTCGGTAGAAACATAAACAACAGCACTTGAATATCCGTCATCATTATCAGTAATAGTAAGTGCAAATTTATATATTCCACGAATTCCTTCTGGGATGTTTACAGTCATTACTGCAGAATTTGAATCATCTAACGAGATTGTACTTCCGATCGGCTTTTCTGCTATTTTCCACAAAAAGCTCAATGCATCACCATCTGGATCAAAAGAAGATGAGCCATCTAAGGTTATTTTACCTGACCTAATATATATATTATTTTCACTTATCTGAGCCACAGGACAATTTTCATTGAAAATATTGGACTGATTCTGATTGTTGAACCCAAATTTTGGCCAAGGGCTATTTGCGAGACCGCTGCTTTCTGAATAAATGGCGTATAATTTATATACAGATCCTATATAAACCGTACCATTTATGTCGATTGCAGGGGAATTGAAAATCATTTTACCGGTTTGGAATTCCCATTTCTTTGTCCCATTCTGATTAATGGCATAGAGTTTACCATCCCAGCTGCCAATATAAATCGTACCATCTGAACCAATAGCGGCAGATGAAGAAATATAATCATTAGTTTGGAATTCCCATTTCTTTGTCCCATCCGATCTGATAGCATAAATCTTGTTATCATAAGAGCCAACATAGATAGTGCCATCCGGGCCTATAGTTGGGTTTGAACGAATAATATTGCCAGTTTCATATTCCCATTTCTTGGTTCCATATGGATAGATGGCATAGAGTTTGTGATCACTAGAACCTACATAAATTGTACCATCTAAACCGATGGATGGAGAAGAAGAAATGCCACCGTGTGAATTGAATTCCCATTTCTTTTTTCCATCTGGATTTATGGCATATAGATTATCATTAGTTGATCCTACGTAAATTGTACCATCTGTACCAATGGCTGGAGAAGAAGAAATAGCTCTACTAGTTTGAAACGCCCACTTCTTTGTCCCATTCTGATTGATGGCATAGAGTCGACCATCCCCGCTGCCAATATAAATTGTACCATCCGATCCGATAGCTGGTGAAGATTCAATATAACTGCCGGTTTGAAATTCCCACTTCTTTGTACCGTCAGGATTAAAAGCATAGAGCTTTTTATCATTTGATCCTACATAAATTGTGCCGTCAGGATCAATAGCCGGAGATGATCTGATCCAGTTGCCGGTTTGAAATTCCCATTTCTTTGTACCATCGGGATTAAAAGCATAGAGCTTTTTATCATTTGATCCCACATAAATTGTACTGTCAAAACCAATTGCTGGAGAAGAAAAACCATATGAATCGTTTTGAAATTCCCATTTCTTTTCTGTACTCACAAAAACACTGTTGCTTGAAAGACCATCTTCATTATCGGTTACAATAAGAGCAAACCGATACAGGCCACGAAATCCTTCGGGTATGTTTACAATAATAACAGACGAGGTTGAGTCATTTAAAGAAACCGTGCTTCCTTCCGGTTTTTGTGCAATGCGCCATAAGTAACTTAATGAATCACTGTCATTATCAAAAGAAGGAGAGCCGTCTAAAATAATCTCCCCTGAAATGACAGATATAAAATTTTTAACTACCTGTGCCACAGGACTATTTTCATTAAAAATATTAGACTTATTTTGATTATTAAATCTATATTTAGGCCAGGAACTATTTGCCAGGCCTCCGCTTTCGCTGTATATAGCATAAAGATTATTGTCACCGGAACCCACATAAATCACGCCATCTGAATCGATTGCTGCAGATGAATTAACCTCTCCGTCAGTTACAAAGCTCCACTTCTTTGTTCCATTTGGGTTGACGGCATAAAAGATATTATTACTTGATCCCACATAAATTGTACCATCTAAACCTATGGCCGGGGAAGAATTGATGCTCGAAACTCCATAAGTAGTTAGAAACGCCCACTTCATAATTCCGTTTGGGCTGATTGCATATAGCCTATTATCCCAACATCCAAAATATATCGTGCCATCTGAACCGATAGCTGGGGAAGAGGAAATACCACGGCCTGCATTGAATTCCCATTTCTTAGTGCCATCCGGGTTAATGGCATAGAGTTTTTTATCAGTAGTTCCTATAAAAATTGTACCATCTGAACTTATGGCAGGTGACGACCTAAAAGTATAACTAGTTTGAAATTCCCATTTTTTTGTACCGTCGGGGTTTATGGCATAAAGCTTATTATCGTTCGAGCCTACATAAACAGAGCCGTCTGTGCCAATAGCCGGAGAACAGATAATGTCATCACTAGTTCGAAATTCCCATTTCTTAGTACCATCTGGATTGATTGCATAAAATCTATCATCATTTGATCCCACATAAATTGTTCCGTCAGAGCTGATTGCCGGGGAAAATTTAAAATTACTATAAGTTCGAAATTCCCATTTTTTCGTACCATTTGGATTGATTGCATAGAGATTGGCATCATCTGATCCCACATAAATCGTGCCGTCAGAACCGATCGCCGGGGAAGATTTAACAATACCATAAGTTTGAAATTTCCATTTCTTTGTACCATTCGGATTGATTGCATAGAGGTTGGCATCATCTGATCCTACATAAATCGTACCGTCAGATCCAATGGCAGGGGAAGATTCGATTGAACCTCCAGTTTTTAAGGCCCATTTTTTAGTCCCTGGTGTTTGAGAAAATAAAAATTGATTAGTAAGTAAAATTGCGAGGAGAAAAAATAAATTTTTCAAAATAATTTTCCCATATCATATTTCTGTGAAAAAATAATAAGTTGAATGGAATTGACAATTATTCATGTCGAAAATATTTCAAAGTCATTTAATAATCTTAGCAATATAAAATCCAGCATACTAAGTTTACAGGTACCACAAATAGAAAACCACTTTGCCCAGCTATGCCGGGATTAAATAAAGTTATGTTTTAGCTGTAGCTTTTTTTGACAGTATCAGACTAAGTGGGTATTTCCGCCTTTGCTATAAATGTAACAATCTGACCTGCTTTTTCAAATTTATTTTGGGCATTTTCTTTTTACACTGCAATTATTATCAATAAACAGTGTCCACTCAATATTTGCAAGAAGACCGAAGAAGAAGTCAGCAAATGGCTTACCAAATAGAGAAATAGTCCTTGAAAATAATTATCCCTTGTTGAGCAGGGATTCAAAAGACGAGAGTTGGATTTTTGGTTCTGTGCTGAAAGTGAGTACTGTAGAGTGTTTTACTGAATTGTGATCGTAGGTATTCAGGATATGAAAAATGTTCCCGTGAGCAGAATCAGTGATGATAAATTGTGATTACTTTAAATGAATAAGTTTTAGAACCGAATTAAAGTGGCCCGTTTTCATTTGGTAGTAATAAACGCCACTGGGTATTGTGGATGCATCGTAAGTAAAATTGTGTGTCCCGGCAGTCAAATTCTTATCTATAAAAGTTTGCACATGGCGGCCTTGTATATCAAAAATATTTAGTATGACATGTGATGCTTTAGGCAGTTCAATTGAAATCCTGGTTTGCGAATTAAAAGGGTTCGGGACGTTTTGAGAGAGTCGGAAAAATTGAGGTGAAGGCTCGGTCTCGTCCATAATCCCGACTACTGATTCTGATGAAAAACGGATCACTGTTGTACTGTATGGCGGGCAGTTTATATCCAAAAAACCGCTATTGTTTTCCTGCTTGATCGGTAAAAATGAATCTGCCATTCTTGTCTCATCAAAACGATAAAGTGAATAACTTTTCATTTTAGCCGGAACAGTCAACGTGATGGGATAAGTTGTTTGCGGGTGTTTATTGATGAGGATGACGGAGATGTCTCCATCCGTACGGCGCAGGGCAAACGGCTGTACAATAAACGAATTAACATCCATTCCCCCAAGATGGGAAACCGTTGAATCGGGTAAGGCATCACTCTTACAACCAATTATCTCCGATCCTTCTACAAATCCCGCAGTTTCTATCAGAAATTTCCAGGAATAGTAGGGTGGAAGTTCTTCAAATTTTGGAAACCAGCTTAAAATCCCATAACCACCGAGGGTTTCCCAGTGCAAGGCTATATCGGTGCCACCCTTTGCGCTGTGCAGCAATGCCGCAATTTGATATATGCCGCCTATCAGGTTCGTATTTCTCGGGTCTGTCCATAGTTCGCCATTAAGAGTCCAAAGGGCGCTTAAATTGTAAGCGTCTAACATTATTTTGGGATGGGCCTTATTATTGAGCATTTCACGTATTTTTAGAGGCATCTCTTCGTACCAAATGGTTTTGGCCAATACCTGATGATCAGAATCCGATGAATCCCAGGATAAAAATGTGTTGGATGAAATGAAATCAAGATTCTCTAGCCCGTTAACTTCATCCAATACATAATTTGCCCAATGGCCATTTTCCCAGCTACCAAATCCCGAAGGGCCACCGCAGGCAATATCCGGATCAACGGCTTTAATTTTTTTTGCCGCCCGTAGATAAAGTTTTGCCGCATCTTTGAATGGAATGTAAAAATCTTTCTCCGTGTGCAACATGTTTAATTCATCAAAAATTATAATTCTATTAAGTTTGTCTTTATAGCGTTTTGCCAATTCTGAGGCGGCTTTGTCCCATTCCAAAAGCGCTTGTTCGTAATTCCACCAAGCAGTGTCTGCAGAGCCTATAAACCACTTTTCGCCCCATAAGCAAGGAACTGCTTCGTATCCGGCAGCTGTTATTTCATTTATTTGTTGATCGAGTTCCTCCCAATTCCACACATTCGGTTGTGGGTGGAAATCTTCAACTTCAGCCCAGATCCTAATAATTTTTAAATTTAGGTCATCTAACAAATTTAGTGCATTTTGATCAGCGTAAGTATTGCTGTGATATTGTATTCCGAAGAAATCCGGGCCAATTTTATGATAAACAGTATCCGTGCTGTGAATAGCTATTCTGTTCGGGTTTTGCCCGGGTAAATAATTTATTAAAAGGAAAAATAAGATGAGTATAATTTTATTCTGTTGCATTTAGTCTGCTTAAGTCTCTATTTAGAAGCGGATTTGGCTATCTCTCTCTTTTTTGTTTCGGATATATCATTTGTTTCTGCATATACTTTCCAATCTTTTACAAACCCTTTTAAAAGTTTTGTAAAATTTTTCCTGATAGGCCCGCCTAAAAGAAATCCGCCAGCTCCTGTTAAATCTGCCGTAATATTGGTCGTGACCATACATGAACTGTCGTTAATGGCCTCGACACTTAAAGCATTTTGCAGTCCAACTAAAAATCCGGGTAATTTGTCACTTTTAGCTGACCAGGTAATTTCCTTTTTGCCTTCACTGTAATGTACAACACGTTCATCTGCAATTCCAAATTTACCGAGATCACAAAAACGTCCGCCAGCCGGTGCGCCTTCAATGGTCGTGGAAATGGAATCATTATTCCAGGATTTGTTTATGCCTCTTCCCCAATCGGCAATATTTAGAAAATTTGGGCCAATAATTTCCCATGCTTTATCTGCGTTTGTTTTTATTTCTATTGATTCTTTTATGTCTAATTTTTTCATTGTTTGGATTCCTTATATTTTATGTTTGATAATTATAGATTTTTATGATTGTTGGTTTCTAAAAAGTATTTATGCGATAAATGGATATCTGAATTTTCAGAAAATTCCATAAATATTGCCGGAATGAAACACGTCTTTTAGTGATAAAGATTTTTCACTTCTTCTTTTGAAAATCCAGGTGGGTTAAAGCTATTATTCTTGCTCGCAAATTGCAGGCGTTCCCTGAATTTGCCATGCCATGTGTATTGTATCAGGGTTCCTGAAGGGTTTGTTTGAAGTTTGCGGATTATATTCTCTTCACTGTCTATAATATAAATTATTTCCTGCCCGTCGGCATTATACTTAAGGCCCAGTTTGTTTATTGCCGAAGCGGCCATGTTTTCAAGGAAAAGGTCTGCCACCTTTTTTACATTTAGCGAATTGTTTTTTGCGGGGATGGAAAGCGTTTTATAGCCGGGTGGAATATCAAGTTTTATGGCACTTTGATAATCATTGAGCCTACTTGTCTCTGATGAATTAAATATCATGAAAGAGAAATATAGAACGATCGCTGCAATAAAGATATATATGATGGTTTTTTTGATGAGGTATGCCTTTTTTCTTTATTAATGAAAACCAATTGCCCCTTCAACATATTCCTGAAATCTATATTTAAGCATAAAAAGCCGTTACAGTCTGGAGTGAATAGATTGGTAAAAATTGTTAGGAATGTGGACAATATGTGTCCGGCTTGGTTTTCCGTGTGTGGCAAAACCTCTCTTTAGATGAAATTATCAGTTTGTCTAACAGTATGACAATTTAAAGTTTTATAAACACACAAAAAAATTCTGCGCTCTCTGCCCGGCCGATATATGGATGGTGTATAGTCTCTACGTTCTTGGTTGTAAGTGACTATCGACATAAAAATATGAAAGAGAACAATCCCGAACAGGTAACATGATTATAGCAAAAGACCAGCAATATCTGATAAACCCGGTACGGGTTAACACGAAATGAACATCGTTATTAGCTATGATCATCACATCCCTTGGGGAATAAATAAAACTTTTGATACTACGGGAGTTTAAAATGGGGAGCCCAGAACACGCTTGATCAAACTTAATCTTTTTAATTCTTTTAGTATTTGATCTCTGTTAAATGGTTTTGTGACATAGCCATCGCAGCCAAGTTCACGCGCTTTCTCGATCATATTTGGGTTGGACATCGAGGTAACCATTATAATCTTTACACGCTCTTCATCTTTCATTTTGAGCTAATCTTCAAACTGGCGAATACTGCGTAAAGCTTCAATGCCATCCATCTCTGGCATAAAAATATCCAAAAATATTACGTCAAACGGGTCGCCATTAAAATATTCCCTGCTAAATAATTCAACAGCATATTTGCCATTTTGCGCTGTTTCACTATTGGCATATTCCTCTGTCAGCTTTTGCAGCATCCGTTGCAGTAAAATTACATCTTCAACAATCAGGGCTTTTAGTTTATTTTCCATATTTCAACCTTCGGCAATAAAATTATAAAATAAATTTTTGTACCAAAGTTGGTGTTTAATTTATCAGAAAAGGTGCTCCAATGAGGTTTCTCTGGCCTATGCTTAAAAACGCAGTTTGCTTTCTTTATCTTCTTCAGGCTTTGATCAAGATTACACTTTACTGGTTTTTCTTATTTGTATGTGCTTTTAAAATATAGTCCTTATTTAATTGGGAAAATATTGATTTTAATAAGGAAATATTTACCACCTGTTTTCTTTATTTCTTCTTTTCTCCACCAAACTGTACAAGATAAGCGACTTAGATAAGAGGTTGTTATTATAGGCTTTATATCTAATCTATATTTAAAGATTTGTAATTGGCACGTGGTTTGAATGCATAGCAGGCGAGGTGAACTATGAAATTATTTAATACAGCAAAGATACAGCTCCTAAAAACAGCATTAAATGTATATACAAAAGAGCACGAGGGTATAGCGAAAAATGTGGCTAATGCACATAATACCAATTATAAAAGAGTTAAGACCGATTTCTCGGAAGAATTAACGATGGCCTCAAATAAAACATTAAAACAATCAGATCCGCGCCATATGGATATAAAAGAATTTTCCGGGGCTGGTTCAACACCCGAAAAGGATAAGGTTGATATCGCAAAAGAAATGTCAGACCTGGCGGTAAACCAAATCCGCTTTGATTTTGCAAGCAACGTTCTTAAAAAATCATACCGTGGTCTAAATAGCAGTATCACGGGCAGGACGTCTTAATAAATAAACGAGCTGAGGTAAAATGAAAGTACAAGGTATATTGGCAGCAATAAAAACAACGGTGGGCGGCTTAAATTCTCAAATGAGCCGTATGGAAATTATTGCAGATAATATTGCGAATGCTGAGAAAACGCCAGGGAAAAATGGTGAGGTTTATAAAAGGAAAGTTATTAGTGAAAGGTCTGGAAGTAAAACTAAATTTGCGTCAGAATTAAAATTAAAAATGAACAGAACGGATAATAATCATTTCCAGCCAGGGACAAAAGGGCTTACGAACAGTCGTGAACAGGCAAATTATGAAGTGCAGGAAATAGATGCTGAAATTAAAGTCTATGAGCCAAATAATCCTTCAGCAGATGAAAATGGTTATGTGCGTAAACCAGATATAAACCTCGTTGAAGAAATGGTAGACCTCGTATCGACTACACGGATGTATGAGGCAAATGTTACAGTGATCAATGCAGCTAAAAACATTGCCAAAAAATCGATGGAGATTTAAGCACCATGAAAATATCAGAAAGGATACAAGGCTTTTACACACCAGACCGCTTTAGCCAACGCGGTACAAAAATTCTGAAGCCGGATCAAGAAGAAAAAGAAATAAGCCAACTTTCTGTAAATAAAAAAACGAATACAGAAATGAAAGATATTTCTTTAAAAAGGGTACTTTCTACAAAAGAGGTAGATTCTTTAACCGCGCTTTTTGGATATGAACAGAGTGGTAGTAGTGAAACTTACGGAGCTAATAAAATGCGTAACATTCATTCGGGTATGTTACTGGATGTAAAAGGATAAACAATTATGTCAACAATTGATCAAGCAGCGTCAGTCGATTTAAGGAACCTGATCCGGTCGGCCAATAATAATCCGGAAATAAAAACGCCACAAAGTGAAAACAAAGATTTTGGCGATACGATTACCGACTTTATAAAATCTGTAAACCAAAAGGCAATGGAAGCAGGGAAATTATCTACGGATGTAATTCAGGGCAAATCGCAAAATTTGCACGAAGCGATGGCGGCGATGGAAGAATCGGGACTAAGTTTTAAATTGATGTTGGAAATACGAAATAAACTCCTAGAGTCATTTAAGGAAGTACAGAGAATGCAGGTATAAGGGACGGAGATATAAATGAACGAAGTGGTAGCGCAGTTAACACAGTTTTTCCTTCAATATTCTATAAAACAGCGTTTAGTAATTGCCGGGATTATTGTCGGCTTCTTGTCCATTGTGATCGTCTTGCTTATGTGGGCAAATAAAACAGAATATGAAGTATTATTTACAAATATAGACAGCGAAGATGCAAACTTTATTGTTACAAATTTAAGCAATGATAAAATTAAATATCGAGTGGAAAATGGTGGTTCTACCATCTATGTGCAACAAGACAAAGTAGATGACCTCAGGCTTCGTTTTCATGAGCAAGGTGTTGGTAGTAACGAACCACCAACATTTGATAAGATTTTTGATCCGGAAAAACAAAACCTGGGTGAAACAAGCATGATGCAGCGCATTAAAATTAACCGCGCCCGTGAAGGCGAGCTAATGAAAACCCTTAACTCAATGGATTGGATTAAGGCAAGCCGGGTCCATCTAAATATTCCTGAAAGACGTTTATTTGAAGATGATAGACGTGGCTCGGCCTCAGTATTTCTTGTATTAAGCCGGCCTTCTGTAAAAGAATCGCAGATAAAAAGTATTCCCGCTCTGATTTCCGGGAGTATCGATGGCATCCAGCCTGCAGATGTACGGGTAATGGACTCACACGGTAACCTTTTGTATAACGGGGAAAAAGAAAACACGCTTGGTCTTTCAGGCACACAATGGGAGATGACAAATGCTGTTGCTAAAGCAATGAAAATGAAAGTACGCAATATTGTTGAAAGCAGCGTCGGTTTTGGCAACTCCAATGTACAGGTCGATATGGAGCTTAATTTTGACCAGGTGCAGCAAACAATCCAGGATATTGACCCGGATAAAGTGGCTGTGTTGAGTGAAGAAATTGTCAACGAGTCTAATCAGGATAATGTAGATTCATCAACTGCGGCAATCGAGAATAGTGTTACAAATTATGAGTTTAGTAAAACAACTCGAAATATAGTCCATGGTACGGGTAATATAAAACGCCTCTCTGTGGCCGTTGCTGTAAATGGAAAGTTTGAAACGGTAACCGGCCCCGATGGTGAAGAAACAAAAAAGTATATTCCACGGACACCCCAAGAATTAGAAGATTTAACCACGCTGGTAAAAGGCGCTGTGGGTTATAATGAAGAACGGGGCGATGTTGTTACGGTGATAAATATGCGCTTTGCCGATCCAATGGTTTATGAAAGTAGCTTTGTAGACAATTTTAAGGATTTTGATATGTGGAAAGAAATATTCACATATTTATTGATCGGCATTGGCCTGTTTATGGGCTTTAACCTGGTTAAAGGATTGATGAATACCGAGGCAACGAGTAAAATCCTAATTCCTTTTGAATTGCAAAAACAAGCCCTTGAAGGCAGAAAGGCTGCGGATGGGACACTTTTGGCTGCAGCCCGTAGGGAACGGCCACCCGAATAAGAAATCGATGAAGACATTTATATGGCCAAATTAAGCCCGGAAGCACGGGCGAGGATGAAAGCCAACGACAAGATGACTTTGGAAGTAATTAAATTTGCTGAAAATAACCCTGAGCAAGTAACCGGCCTTATGCGGGCCTGGCTAGCTGAACAACCTCATCATTAATTTAAGTAGAAAAAATGGCAGAACAAGAATTAGAAAAAGTTGAAGAAGAATCGTTTGTAATGAATCTGAGCGCCGTTGAGAAATGTGCGTTGCTCATGGTCTCATTTGGATCAGAAATTGCCGGTGAAATTATGCGTAATTTTTCTGAAAAAGAAGGCGAGAAAATTTCCATCGCGATTGCAACGATGTACAACATACCCGTTGAAACATTAAGCCAAACCATCGAAGAGTTTTACCAGATGATGATGGCCAACAAATATATCGTACAAGGCGGCTTGGGTTATGCGCGTGAAGCGTTGGAAAAAGCATATGGCTTAAAAAAAGCAGAAGAAATTCTAAAAAGGGTAGAAGCCGCAACCGAGGTGAGCGCTTTTTACCTTTTACAGACGGTTGATGATAAACAGCTTTTAAACTTTTTACAAAACGAGCACCCCCAAACCGCGGCGCTGATTTTGGCCAACCTAAAACCGCAGCAAGCAGCCAGTATTTTATCAGAACTACCGGAAGAATATCAATATGAAATTGCCTATCGTGTGGCAACTATGGAAAAAACATCGCCCGAGTTGATTGAAGATATTGAGGATGTTTTAAGGGAACAAATGGGCTCTATCTTTGGTGGCGGCCTTAGTAAAACTGGCGGTGTCGAGTCTGTCGCAGAAATTCTTAATTCAGTCTCGCGTACATCTGAAAAGAATATCCTTACAAACTTGCGCGAACGTGACGCTGATCTTGCTTCCGAAATTAATGACATGATGTTTATCTTTGAAGATTTGATCTCATTACAGGGCACTGTAATTCAATCAATTCTCAAAGAAGTACAGTCCAATGTAATTGCCATGGCCCTAAAGGCCACCACGCCCGAGTTGCGTGATAAGATATTTGAAAACATGTCGGAACGTGCGGCGGGTATGTTAAAAGAAGAGTTGGATTATATGGGCGCGGTGCGGTTGAAAGATGTAGAAAATGCCCAGAAAGATATTCTGGATGTGGCACGCCGACTGGAAGAATCGGGTGAAATACAATTAACGCGTGGTGAAGAAGAAGAATTGATTGGATAAATAATGGCTGAATCAGTTTTAAAAATTGGACGAAAGCTTCGTGGCATCCGCTACCATAATATTTATAATTCTAAAAAGATAAATGTGGTTGGTGCAAATGTTGGCGAGAAGCCCACTGAGAAGATTGCAACAGACGCGCGCAAAATTAAACGGCTGGAAGACCAGGTTAAAAATCTTGAAAATGAGTTACAAACAGCGCGGGAACAATCCTTTCAGGCTGGATACGATGAAGGGAAACAGCGTACATTGCAAGAAGCCCAAAACAGAATTGAAGCCGTACACCACGAGATGAAACAATTAGAAGTACAGTTTAATGAAACAATTGAACAGATGGAAAGACCGCTGCTTGATCTCGCACAGAAAATGGCTGAAGAGGTAATTAAGCAGGAAATTAGCAACAGTGATGAGACAGACAAAATTTTACTTGCACGCTTAAAAAAATTGTTAAACGAAATAATTGAACAGAATGATATAATTATCACAGTAAACCCGGATCAGGCATCTTTATTAAAATCGACTGAGACAAAAGAAAAACTTGGGCTGATAGAAAAGAATACGGTTAAAATTATTGGTGATGAAAACCTCTCCTTGGGCGAAGCCCATTTAGAAACAGAAGATTTTTTTATTGACGGCTCGTATGAAAATCATACAAAAAAAATACGGGACGAACTAAGCAAGGAGGCAGAAGGGTGAGTTATCTTCAGGAAAAATTTTCCCAATACCAGGATGCGCTTCCTTCGGTAAACCCGGTAATGGTTGATGGCCGTGTTACAAAAGCCGCCGGCCTGATAATTGAAGCGACTGCCAAATCGGGCACGGTGGGCGATGTGTGCGATATTTATTTACGCCCCGGCCAGGCAGTCCGTTCGGAGATTGTGGGATTTCTAAATAATAAAATTTTATTGATGCCACTTGGCGAAACAGTTGGCGTCGCGCCGGGAAGCCGGGTAAGGTTAAACCCGGAGCCGCTCAAAGTTCCTGTAAGCAATGCATTGCTTGGCAGGGTTTTAGATGGCTTGGGCAATCCAATCGATGGCAAGCCCCCTGTTTTTTCCAAGCAGACACGCAGTGTTTATAATACACCGCCTAATCCACTTAAACGCCAAAGAATAACAGAGCGTTTAGAGACGGGCATCCGGGCAATTGATGGTTTAATTACCTTGGGCAAAGGTCAGCGAGCAGGTATTTTTGCAGGCAGCGGGGTTGGTAAAAGTGTATTGCTGGGCATGGTGGCACGCTACACCGATGCTGATGTAAATGTAATCGTAATGGTTGGCGAACGTGGCCGTGAGGTACGGGATTTTATTGAACGGGACCTTGGGGCTGAAGGTTTAAAAAAATCTGTAGTGATTGTTGCGACCTCCGACCAGGCCGCAACGGTGCGCATAAAAAGCGCCCTAATTGGTACGACCATCGCCGAGTATTTTCGCGATCAGGGAAAAAATGTTTTGTTGTTGATGGATTCGTTGACGCGGGTCTCGATGGCACAGCGTGAAATTGGTCTGGCCATTGGCGAGCCACCAGCCTCAAAAGGGTATACGCCCTCTGTTTTTGCATTGATGCCCCGTTTGCTCGAACGCGCTGGCAATAGCGATAAAGGGAGTATAACCGGTTTGTATACGGTACTGGTAGATGGCGATGACATGGATGAGCCCATTGCGGATGCAGCCCGTTCAATTTTAGACGGGCACATTGTTCTCTCCCGCAAAATTGCGACCAAAGGGCACTATCCGGCGATTGATGTTTTGGAAAGTGTCAGCCGGGTAAAAAACGAAGTTATGACTGATGAACAAAAAAAGATTTCTTTACAAATTTTAGACCAGATGGCCACTTATCGTGAATCGGAAGATTTGATAAATATTGGGGCTTATAGCAAAGGTACGAGTCCACAAATCGACAGCGCTATCGAAAATATCGGAAATATAAATTCATTTTTACGGCAAACTATTGAAGATAAATCCAACTTTTTGCAAACGCTTGATAAGCTGGTAGAATTGAGAAGTGAGGTGCCTGAATGAAAAAATTCCATTTTCCCATGCAGAAATTATTAAAAATAAAAAAGTATAATGAAGATCAAAAAGCCATTGAACTTGGAGAAGTGCAGGCAAAATTAAATAAAGAAATCTATCAGCTAAATGTGTTTAGCGAGATGAAAAAAAGTCTGTTTGAAGGCAATGATTTTTTAACCACAAATTTAAATTCAATTCGGTCGTCAAGTGAATATTTGCTCCAGATTAATAATAATATTGTGCGCCAAAAAGATAAAATAGAGTTGATAAAAAAAGAGGTTGAAGCGAAAAGGGCCGTGTTGATCGAAGCAAACAGGGAGAAAAAATCTGTTGAGTTGTTAAAAGAAAACCAACAGCAGGCATATCGAAAAGAAGCTAACCGGGTGGCGCGTATTAATGAAGACGAAGTTGCATCGCGGATAATTCAAACGAGTGGATTGTAAAAGAGATTATGAAAGCATTATTTGTTTTTTTTCTTGGGCTATTAATGATTGTAGGTATTGTTTACGGTGCGCTTATTTATGTAAAGGGCGAGCAGCAAAAAATTTTAGCGGAGCTGGCCGCAAACGACTCGACCTTTACCCTCGAGAAGCCGCTTAGCGAAGCGGATAGTTTGAGAAAGCTGATTGAGAAGAAAGAGCAGGAGATTGTAAAAAAGGAAACCATAGTTGACAGCATAAAAAATGATGCCAAAACAAAGATCGAGGTTGCAAAAATAGAAGCAATTAAAGAGGCTACAAAAATTGCGGAAGAAAATGAGGCAAAGGCCAAGAAAAAGAAAGCGCTTTCCATGGCAAAAACATTTGAAAAGATGAGTATTAAACAGATTGCACCAATCCTTAATAACCTGGATGATGAAACTGTTATGATGATTTACACCAACACAGGCAATCGATTTAAGAAGAATATCTTGTTAGCAGTAAACGAAAAACGTGCGGCGCAAATTACAAAAGAATTTATAAATAATTAGAGAGCTAAGAATATGCAAAATTTTAATATGCAGAGCGTGACCAAAAAGCTGCTTGGCCTTAATGCCCTATTTGGAAAGTTAGGTATTACAAAGAATGCAAAATCTGCACAAGGCGCTAATACATTTTTTAACTCACTAATTTTAAATTTAAAAACCCTTGATGTGGGAAAAAATGTATCTACTCAGCCGCTTTTAAAGAATAGCTTTTTTCCTGTACAAAATAGGACTATTAAAAATAATGTGGCAGAACAGGCAGATTTTATCCCGGTTGCAGAAAATTTAGGGCGTGGTTTTACAAAAGATTTACGTTTTCTTAATAAAGATTTTACACTGGATGCAAGTCTGGAAAATTTACCCAAAAAGAGTGTTTCCCAAGTAGAAACAGCTATTTTAAAGGATGGTATTAAGTTAAATAAAAGTAATAAAAAAATCTCTGCTGTGGTTGATGTTGAACCGGGCTTTAAGTCATTTATTAAACAGCTTAATATACTTTCGCAAAATGAACCGGCTAAAAATGCAGTATTAAAAAAATTAATAAATGAGCCGGCTGAGGTACAAAAAATTGTTTACACACTCTTAAAAGAAATATCCGGGCTTACAAACCAGCCCGGTTTAGAAATGGTAAAGGGGGCAAAGGGTGAAAAAACTATTTCCGGTACTGCAGTTGGGACGCTTGCTGCGAATGGGGGAAAGCCTAAGGATTCGTTATCTCACGGGTCAAAAATAATGTCTCCTAAAAAGGGTACAGCGATTTCAACTAAAGTGTTTGTAGGGCCGCAAAGTCCTGAAAATTTAATTTTACTTGAGGTTAAGAATAATTCAGTCCGTGTGACTGCCCAGAATGGTTTAAAGGAACCGGTTAAGAAGGCATCAATCTATTTAAAAAAACTGGTACGTACAGATTTTAACGCGGCCATAGACACGCTTCCGCAAAATACTAAAAGTTTAGAAAATAAAATGGGAACGATCGGTACCGAGGCGGGAAAGGTATTGGGGGGGGCATCTGCAAAAACAACTATAGTTGGGCCGAAAGAGAATACAGCAAAAATTATAACGTCTGATCAAGTAAAAAATAGTACAGTGAAAAATACACAGCCAGAAGTGAACCAACTTTCCAGGGGACCACAAAAAATTAGTAAAACCCTGCCGGAGGAATTAATCAAATCAAAAATGGGTGAAGAGGCGATATTTAAATTTAAAGATTCTGCTCAATCACAGATTGGGCTTGAAGGTGTAAAAAAACAGGCGCTAAACCCGGTTAAAAATACAGCCCCTGAATTAATTAAAAACGATTTGAACCAATCAGGGCAAGTTCCGCTAAAAAACAAAATTGGCCCATTACAAGGCAAAGAAAATACAAATCCGGCTATTAAAGCAGATGTTATAGAAAATAAAATTATTTTTACTAAGCCGAATCTAAACTTATCAAAAGGGAAAATGACAAACCCGGTAGAAAATATCTTGGATAAAGTTTTGCCTGAAACGAACACGGCTTTGAACATCAAAGACGAGTTACCCCGTAAAGCTGAGATAGATTTTAATGTAAATAAAAATCTGAAATTTAAATTTGTATTCACCGAAGAAATGCCACAGCCAAAACAACGTATCAAGGCTATGGCAACTCGTTTAAAACGTATTGTGGGCGCAGGTGAAGAGAATACTCAAATCAACAAGGTTAGCCTGAACGAGGTATTGAAAAATGGTGGCGCGCCTATAATTAATAAGGTTGTATCTACATCCAACCCGGAAAACGTTTTGTCTGTTTCTTCACAGATTATCAATAATATTATTATGCCGGAGCAGAAAAAATCAAATAAAAATCCCGTAATGGACAAGAATAAAAAATATGAAGCAGAATCGATACAAAAGGTGATTGACGAGAATGAGAGACCTGTTCGCCAATCAAAAAAGGGGATTAAAAGTCTTTCAAAAGAGGCACCTTTAAAATCAGCCGCCTCGCAAAATAATCTAACAGAGTCATTTGGGGCGCAGGTCAACGTAGCCCAGCAGCTCCAGGAAAATAGTACAAGCAGTAGTTTGGATCCCACTAAGAAAACTTTGTCTTCAAAGCCGGTTCTTGAGGATGTTTTAACCAACCTGCATACACAGCAAAGTAAAATAGTTACAGGTATTACACCCAAAATGGTTGCCCCGGTAAAATATATATCCGGCATAATAAATAAATATTATGACACACTTAACCAGGCTTTTACGCAAAGCCAGGTTCTTGTGGAAACGAGCGAAATGGGTAAATTGGATATTCGTCTCAATAAAAGCTCTTCGCGCCAGGCTATTATGATTTTTGTAGAGAATGATACAATAAAAACCGAGATGGCACGGCTCATCCCACACCTTGTTGAAAACCTTCAGGCTAAAGGTGTAAATATTAGCGCTGTAAATATCGATGTGGGGCAAACGTGGGACAAAAATAACAAACAGCAAGAAAAGAAAAATGGTTCAAAACAAAAATATGTACAAACAACGGAGGCAGATAATTAACAAAACACCGCCCTAAATTCAAAACGGTTCTATGGTTATAACACCATGGACATAATCGCATAATTGGGTAGAAAAGCATACTGTTTACTACCCGTTTATAATTACTAAAAGGATACAAAATGGAAAATT
>JAJRVW010000056.1 GCA_024277115.1 Calditrichota bacterium | reverse complement strand
TTTGGATATGGAAATACTAAAAAATAAAACTGAACCGTGGGTCAAACTGGCGCGAGCGGTTTAAGTTCTGATTCCGCTACGCTTCATCAGAACTTAAACCGCTGGAAGAACAAAGTACACAACATTTAGGACTTGACTTCATAGTGTCGGGGAGAGATATTTTTTAGATATTTGTAAAGCTTTTCTAAATAGGGTGTATGCTTTATTATACTTATCTGGGAACACCTTCTGTTCAAGAGGGAAGAGTGAATATCCAGCAAGATGAAGAGCTTTTACTGCCTCATTGTAACGTTTTTTATGATAAAATTTATTTGCTGCGAGATCAAAGTAAAAAGATGCACTATCAAACTTTTGAGATATTTTGAAGTGCTCAGCTTTATTAAATAGGGTGTCAGCGCTTTGGCTAAAAAGAGAAGGTGGCGCAGGGTTTCCTGAGGTAATTTCTTTTATATTCGTTTTAATTAAAAAAAGAGAGGTCGATACTAGCAAGATAAGGAGTATTGATAAATTACGCACAGGCTTAATGATTTTTAAATTTGAAGTATAACCCGAAACCAAGAAGAATTAACAGTGGGATAAGATAGTAAAATCTGTAACTAGTAGTTGCTTTTTTTATAGGTTCCCTGTTTCCTAAGGGAATAAACCCCGCCCAGTAAAATGGACTGGCCAGAAGAGGGTCTGTCTCTTTTAAATACTGCAATTTTGATTCTCTCAGCGCTTTGTCTTTTTGTTTGCCGTCTGCAATGTTTTGATAAAAAGTGGTCATAATTTTGAATGTAGATTGGTCGTCGACAGGCCATAAGCTCATAATTACACTTGGAATGCCCGCATACATAAAACCCCGTGCCAGGCTAAGGGAGCCCTCTCCCTTTACTATTTTTCCAATGCCAGAGTTGCAGGCGCTCAATACTACCATCTGGGCTTTTGTTTCAAGGTTGTAGATTTCATACGTATTTAGATAATGGTCTTCATCTTTGTTTCTATCATTATAAAATACCAATTTTGAATACATTGGGTTTTCATTATTTATTTGTGTATGTGTCGCCAGATGGATAATCCCTGCATCTTTTGCACTTTTTTTTAAATTTTGTTATGTGGCATTTTTATATAGAAAAATTTCGCCGGGAAGAATTTTGGAGATTTGTGTCAGTTCTGTTTCTGTCCATTTCAATTCGGCTAAAGGTTGAGTGGGGGAAACCTTATCGGAATTTTGCAGCGGGGGAGTTCTTTTGGTGTCAGAAAATATAAAGCTATTTATGGAGAGTAAAAATATAAAAACAGATAGCTTATTTTTTTTCATTTAATCAAATGTGTTTAGTTCTTTGAGAAGTAGATTACTTTTATTGTAATATTTGCCTTGCTGACTTTGTAAATCGTTAAGAATGTTTTTGGCCCGTTCCAGTTCGCCTTTTTTAATATATGCGAGGGTTAAAAACCATTTGGCCTCATTTTTAAGATCAGTACCAGAGTTTGATACAATATCATTGAATTGAGAGATAGCTTCATTGGGTTTATTGATTGCCAGGTTTGATATCCCTGCATATAATCGCGCATGTATGTCTGTCGGATCAGCAGTGATGATTATATTTAATAATTTGATGGATTCAAAATAATTTTTTTGCTCATATTCAATCATTGCCTTTTCAAAATTCGTCACCTCGTTTATGCTCCGGGTAATTGGGAAAGTATTGGGGTAGGGCTCAAAATATTTTTCAAAAACAGATACGTTTGATACTTTATCATTTATAAAAAATAAGCTTATTAAAAAACTAAAAGTAATGGCCGCCAACAACATATGTTTTTTGTTGTTGGATTTATTTTTTCTTGACTGATTAAGGATATTCTTTTTAAGCGTATTTATTGTATCAATTGTTTTCCCAATGTTTGGTTCAGCACATAATCCATCGTAGGCATCAGAGCAAAGTTTACATTCGCTAAAATGTTCTTTAAGAAGCTTTTCTTTGTCGGTGGACAGTTTATTGTTTTTATATGCAATAAGTTCTTCTAATGATGAACATATTTGGGTGTTGTTATTCATGACTGTTTCCATTATTGGATAGAATGTTTTTTAGATTTCTTTTCCCATTTTGTATATGGCTTTTAACTTGCCTTAGGTCGTAACCTATTTCATGTGCAATATCTTTATAGCTTTTGTTTGCAAAATAAAACATGGTTAAACATTTCTTTTGGTCATGAGGCAGTAGAGACAAAGCGTTTTTTAATTTTTCTTCTTTTAGCTCGCTCTCATTATTAGGATGATGAAAATCAGGATTTTCCATAATTTGTTCTTCAAGAGATATTGAGTCCATAATAGTTAAAGGCTCTTTTTTAGAACGTATTTTCATTAAACAATGGTTTTTTGTGACTATATAAAGCCAGCTTTTAAAATTTTGGATCTCCTGTTTTCTAAGTGTGTCAATCAAGTTTTGGAAGATGTCGTTTACCGCATCTTTGCTTTCCTCTTTATTCTTCAGATATTTTTGACAACCAAGATAAACAAGGTGATGGTACCTGATATAAAGTTCTCCAAGAAATTCCGGATTCTTAGTTTTGGCAAAATTGTTAATAAGGTCCGTATCTGTAAGTTTTTTTTTGGAGTTTAGTAAAGGAATCATATAATCTAATTTGAAATTATAAGTTTTTATTTATGGAAATGGGCTGTGTGTTGCATCTATTATATTATAACCCTCATTTGAAGGATTATAGCACTAAGTCTTCTTTGATGATTTTACAGTAATTCCGGGATCCCCCTCGCCATAGCGGGTTTTTAGATAAAAAGCCGCTGTGGTAAACCCGGTTTGTCATACATTCCCAATATTATTTATAGCCCCATAATAAAATGTTACAGTTTTTTATCTAGCTATATGCTGATTTTTTATTTCCAATACGTACTTAAACTTTCGAGGTGAAATTAAAACCTATAGCCTTAATCTGCAAGCTGATTAGCAGGTATTTGAAAGTGGGTTGGTATGTAAGTGCAGAGATTGTGACGAGGTATTTGTGTATCTGGTATTAATAAAACCAAGAAGATTCTATAAAAAAAAAGTCTCAACGAAAAAGTTCGCTGAGACCGATGGTAAGCGGTCCGGACGAGACTCGAACTCGCAACTTCCTGCGTGACAGGCAGGTGCTCTAACCAATTGAACTACCGGACCAACATTTAAAACTTTTTTTATTTTTCTTGAATCTTAACAACTTTCCTGAAAGAATCGGGATGCTCTAACCAATTGAACTAACAGATATAGTATATTCTTTCTCAATTGACGAGCCATAAATATACAGACCATTTTTTTATCTGTCAAACATTTCTCTAATATTTTTTATTCTCCGGACTAGCCATTTTAATTATTCTTTGTGGAAATTTTAGCTTTTATCGCATAAGTTAAGCGCAGACGACTAACAATAAAAACCGGGGGAAGATATGGCCATCATTATAACAGCCATTTTATTTGTTTTCATTTTGATAATTATTTTTGAATACCGTTTACGTACACCGGACCAGATTGTATTATTCGAAAAAAATAGTATAATCCAGCCACGTAAAACCCGCTTTTATCCACGTCATTTTTCAATGGCCATTAACGGAGGCGTACACTCACAAATTACAGAGTTTGAAGCCGAGGCTAAAGGACATTTGTTAATCAATATACGGATTGTTTTAACCGTTGCCGCTGATAACGAACACCTTGATAATTTAATCCGTACCGGTGGCTGGAAAGAAAACTGCGTGAATGCTGCTGTTGACGAAGGAAAAATTTTATTGGAATCTATGGCCAAAGAGTTTTGCGCTCAATATGATATTGAGGAGCTTTCTTCAGAAAAACTAACCGGTTATCTAAAGAAAAAACTTGAAGATGAATGTTCGGTTTTTGGTTTAACAGTCGTATCGCTCAATACCCAATCCATTGAGCCACAGGAGAAAGATATAATCACGGCCTTACAGCAAAGAGAAGAAGCACGGCTGGAGGAACAGACTGAAAAAACCCGTCAAAAAGTGCGCACAAATATTGCCCAAACAAAAGCTTTGGCCGATCAACAGATACTGGAAGCCGACCATGCGCTTGAATTGAAACGTCTGGAATTAAAAAAAATACGTGAAAAAAATACGGCTGAACTTGCCCGGGAAAGAATAAGTGAAGAATTGCGACTTAAAAATATGCAACTGGATTTTGAAAAGCGCGAGATGGAATTACTGCAAGACAATCCTGAGCTTTTAATGCTATCGCCACAATTGGCGCGTTTAGCCGAGGCAAGTCAGCAATTACCGAATGCTAAAACAGTTGTTTCGCTAGGGCAAGGTGATCTTCAGCAAGGCTCTCAAATTGTTGAAAGCATCCAAAACGTATTGCAAACCGTCTTTTCTAAAAAACCAAATGATGAAAAGAAAAATAAATAAATCGCGATCATGTTTTGATCCCTGTCGTTTTGTTTTATCACCACATCCTAAAGCCAAACACTAAAAAAGTGGTTTAAATTATTTAGGGTGACAGTATTTGTACGGGTCGGGTTATTGAAAAACTCTGCTCAAAAGTAGCCTTACTAAATTCCCAGTGAAACATTGGCCTAAAAATGAAAAATCCCAAAAGCCGGATGCCTTTTCCCTTACAGCCCCTAAAAGTAGCAAAAGTTTCCGAAATAAGTGAAGCAACACAGGCTGTGCCGATCCCGGCAAATAAAAAAATTAATTTTCATATTGGCAATCCCTTACAGGACGATCGCCTCGTTGACATGTATTTCTCTCTTTGCAGCGGTTTCCCCAAATCTGTTTTGGATGAGAACGAACCGGCCTTGGCAGATCAAAATCCAGTACAACGCGAACAACTTGCTTTTATTTATTCGGCTATAAAAAATGCCGTTCCCTATTTACCCCGAGGTGGATTTGCAGCCGGTCAGATTCCGCAACTAGTGAAAAATATCCAGGATTGGCTTAGCGGGCAACAAGAGCCTCTTCAGTATTCTTTTGGAGAAAAATCGGATAGGGAATGCATTTTAAGCAGCGGCGGCAAGTATGAGTTTGTACGTGTTCTCTTTTCTGCGCTGTCCCGCTTTTCTGTTCAGTTTCCGATACGCGTGGTAACAATCGATTTTAAATTGCCTGACTATCTGAATGGTTTCTTTGGTGTAGAACTTTTCCGGGAAATTGAAGGGCCGCAATTAAAAAATAATTTCCAGGATTTATTTGATCAACTAAAGGGACAGCCTGTTCTCGTTCTTTTGGGAAAAGTTTTGAATGAGAATGAACGCAGGGATTTAAGAAAATCATCCCAAAAAAACAGTGTGCTCTTTGTTGAACTTTTTGATGCTCCAAACCACCAATCTCTTGCACGGGAATCCGGGTTAAAATATTCAGTGATCCGTTTTTTAACCGCTGCGGTTTTTAATAACCGTCTGGCAAACAATGCCATCCAGTTTGTTTTAGGAAATGCCGCTATTTTAAAGCGCATCGAGTCAGTCCATTTTGAATTAAAGGGGACGCCTTCCTCCACCGAAAAAGATTTGCTTGAGTTTCAGCTTAACCATCCTGCCTCGCCGGAAAAAGAGAAAACTTCAGTTCCGCTTTCTGCTGAAAAGGGCCAGGGGCGTTTCTATGAAAATGAAAACATAAAAGATGTCCCGGTTTTAAAATTCGCTGAAAATAAGCTTGCTTCCTTTTCAAAGTATGCCGAAAAGTATTCAGAGGCTGTCCAGGTTAAGGCTCAAAAACAATGGGCACATTTGAGCGAGCGGTTCAATAAAAATTATCCGGATGATAGTTATGGGGCAAAAAGTGCCACAGGTCTATTTTCTTCACTCACCCACAATAACCTGCCCGATATTGAAGGGGCATTTCTTGGCCAGTTTATCAAACATAAACCGCAATATAGTCGCATAAATTGTTTTGCCATAAGTGGTTCTTCACGGACGGCCCTTAGTTTACTTGGGCATCATTGTGGCATAGATGAAATTATAACTTTTGACTGGAGCTGGTCTTATGAAAATGGTTTTGAGAGGGTTATAACCGTCCCACTTTTTATTGGTGAACAGCTCAATACGGAAGGGCTGCTGGGGAAGGTTGCCCGCAGGCTAAAACAAGACGATCAATGGAAAAGTTATGGCGCCGTTGTATTAAATAATCCGCATAATGCCAGTGGAAATATTTTAAACGAACCAGCCATAACAAACCTTTTAATAAATCTGCTCGATCAGAATATTATTGTAATTGATGATTTGTGCTATCAGGATGTGGCGCCTTCAAAAACCGAAGTAAAAATCCTTACATTAAAAGAGCTTGCTTTGGAGGCGGTTAAAAAGGGGTTATTACCGGCCTCAAAATTAAGTTTTTTAATAACTATGCACGCGCTCTCTAAAACAGATTGTTTTGCCGGGGCACGGCTTACGGTTGCTGAAATTACTGATCCGCAATTAAAATCACAATTCACAGAAATTAAAAAATTTCTTCAACCAAATACCATGGCTTTGTTCCTGGCATATTTGTTTTATCGCAATAACCCGGATGATTTAAGACGGTTTTGGGCCACTCGTAATTTTATCTTTGCAGAGCGCGCCGAAGGGATTAAATCGGCATTTGATGCGTTTCCTGCTGAGCGTAATCCGTATCAAATTTGTGTTAAACTGCCAACAGGAAGCATGTACCCGCACTTAATTATTAACAAGCTGCCGCAGGGAATTGCAACAGAAAATATCAGTTTAAAACTTGCCCAAAGGGGGATTGGGCTCGTGCCCCTCACGGCATTCTCAAAATCTAAAAGAGGATATGCCCTTGCCCGTAACAGGTTTCGCCTTTCGCTTGGTGGTAAAGATGATGCCGAAGTTTTAAAAAATAAAACACGGCGCCTGATTATTGAATTGAACCGACTGATCGATGAGGAGTCGCGTGATTATATTGTGTTGGGCCACGGAATGGTTGGGGAAGAAACAATCTTACCGGTATTTGAAAAGGCTAAAAACAGGTGGGCCGAATTTGTATCAGAAATTGAGCAAAAAGCAGCGGCTAATTTTAAAAAAGTGGCCATGGGGCTCGATGCTTTAGACTGTGAAAATAGTTTTAAGAATAATTTTCTGCCTTGGCGTACAACAATCTTAAACCAGCGTTTTAATGATTATCTAAAATTATATTCAAAACTAATTGTGCGCGTACAATCACAAAGTGGGCAAAAAACGGCAAGCCAGCTAAAAGATGAACTGGCCAAAGATGTGTTTGAACAACGGCAAACCCAATTTCAGGAAAGATTGTTCGACCGGACTGTTCATCCCACACAAATGTACGCCCTTACTGTAGATGTGCTGGTTAATGCAGTTTTTGACGATCTGTTTTTTGAGCCAGGGAAAATGGTTGATAACGCCGCAGAGATTGCAACCGAGATTGTAAAAGAATATTTTGGGCTCAATATTCCAGTAAACTCTGAGCAAGAAGCGCATGAACTGATATATGACCTGAAGGCGATGGTACAAACAGAATTATATGCGCCACATGGCACCAAAAACCTGCTTTCATTTTGGGGCGATTGGGATGGCAGTACACGGCCATCCGGGCAGGGGCATCGTTTGGTGGCGGCCGTGCTGTTAGAAAATGTGAAGCAGATGGCCCGTTTTATAAAAAAATTACACCGGCTCGATCCGTCCATAAAAATGGATCCGGCGCTAATGGTAAAAATAAATAATTTACAGAAGGGGATAGACAAGTTCTGGAAATTATTAAACAAAATTACCCGCCTCACAAATCAACTCGAAAAAAAATATAAAGGATTGTTGCCAACCGCTTTACACGGCAGCCGGTTGCGCAGGGTTGCCGTAAATTTAAAATTAAGGCGTGATCCGCTTACCGTGTTGGTTTCACATAATAGCCGCCTGGAAAAAACAATGTTAAATTTGCGGCAGCAGCGTAAATCGTCATTGGAATATTATTTTGAGTTAAATAAAACACTTCGCAAAAAGCTAAATTTTTTAATCCCAAAAATTGTGGAAAATATTGATGATCAACAAATTGCCTTACTCGCAGCTTCGTATAAAAACCTGCTTTCGCGATTTGTGTTAACGCCACGTATCCATCAAAAAACAGTTACGTCCAAAGACCCGTTTACAATCGAGAATACGGTACACAATCTTTTAGAGATCAATCAAATCGGTGCGCGTTTTGGTAACCCGGGCCTGATTATGGCCTTGCAAATAAGTATGTCTTCCAATGCGCGGGCACTAATCGAGTTAAGCCGTTTAATAACCTCAAAAACAGAACTTATAAACCGCGAAAATAATACCCCGTTTCTTTTCGGCTTTTGGTTGATCCCATTATTCGAAGAAGAACAAATAATAAACAATTTGCACGATTATCTTAACCAGGTTTGGACGT
Organism: Calditrichota bacterium; assembly: GCA_024277115.1. Lineage (GTDB taxonomy): Bacteria > Calditrichota > Calditrichia > Calditrichales > J004 > JABFGF01. Next base: position 24,668 of record JAJRVW010000056.1, on the reverse strand, counting down.
TTGCTGAACAGAGCCGGACAATTAAACAAGCTGTGGGTGAACGTTTCCAGGAAATTTTGTGTGAAATATTTGTGGCCGGTTCGGATTTAAGCCAGCAAGTAGGGCAGGCAAAAAGTTGGGAATTATTTAAAGAAACCAAATTTTTCTTTTATAAATGGTTGGCCGAGAAAGGCTTAATCGGAACGTTGCGGATTAAGCTGGGTTGTGGTGAGCCGATGCAGAGACAGGGTGGATATTTTACAGCTCTGTCCGGTAAATCGCTTTTGGATAAACGGTTGGCATTGGATTTATTGCCCAAAGGATTGTTAAAACCGTATGCAGAAAAGAGCTTACAATTTGCAGCTATACCCCTAAAAGGGCTCCATGCCGGTGGCGAGCTTCGTACCGTTCAGAGTAATGCGGCGGAGCATATTTTTCGATTTTTAGATTTTGAAGAGCGGTCACAGCTACTTCATCATATTTCAGAAATCCAAAAACTGTATAAAAATGATCTATTACGAACCGGACGCTTATTTCAACAGTCGCGTTTAAATATCGAAGAGCGGATAATTGGTGAGTTAAAACGAAATTGCTGCTTAACAGATAACAAAATTTTGGAAGAGTTTAAAGAGCTTAGCCGTGAAAATTTCAGGCAGATTCTTTATGGCAAGGATGAAGATATTGTTGGCATCCACGCCATTTCCTATTTTATCTCGCAGATGGTACCTACCCTGCGCGATAGGCCGACTGTCCGCCCATCAAGCGATTCTTCAAATCTTGCAGGACAAAAAATTGTTGAACGTATCGCCCAAACCCTGCCCCTCGCACATCATGGAAGTTTGTTACGGGCAATTGGTCATAACCGTGCACAATCAATGATTCTTGGTGTGAACCAATTAACGACCGGCCTATTTAGGGCGCTTAAAATTATCGTTGATTTACACGGCACACAAAAAACAGGTAGAATTTTGCAAGAACTACCGGTGATGGAAATATTGCAGGGCTTGCGTATTTATGGGCAAGATGGCCTTAAATATATAAAAAAAATATCCCCGGCCTTTAATACGGGCAACTCGGCCTTGCACGCCCTGGATGAAGATTTTGAATACATGTATGAGTTCATCCCGCTTTTGCAAAGAGAACTAATTGCCCGTCAAGGTTTGGTACCCGGTGATTATTTTGAGAAGAATTGTTTTAAAGCTGATTTACTGCCTTTTGTACGCCCGGATATTGCAGTCCTTTTACAACCGGATTTATTTAATGTTGAAATGAAAGCACTGGTATCATCCTTTCGTGTAGTGGCTCCTAAAGGCTGGCTGTTGGAAATGAAACACTTGTTGGAATTACCCGGGCGCATACAAAGATGGCGGCAGAAAACCTGGGATTTAATTGGTGAAAATATTTTTCATCAGGTGAGTAGTTTTATAGACCTGGCCAAAGCCTTAACAACCTTGGCGGGGAGTGTAGCAGGAAAAGAAGCTGCCATAAATTTAGGGCAGTCACGCTCAAGCCGCATGATAAATCAAGTTAATTCACTTTTACGCGGTGCGGCGGATGACTCTATGCGCCAGTTTTTACATTCAGTGGTCGAGTATATTTCGCGCTTACCAGAAAATAACGATAGTTTACCCATTGACACGATGCGTGTTTTACATGATATAAAGCGTATTATAAAAATTGATGAGCAACTTCTTTCTCAAAAAGAACAATCAAAATTACGATTTTATATTTTGCAAATGGCCCGCCTTGCCGGTGAAAACGGTTAATTGGATTATTGCGAACCGAATTACTTATGGTACCCTTTAAACAGGATGCACTATTCCTTGCTTATGTATGCTGATTGAATAGATCAGACTGCAATTTTTAACCTGTTTTCAAGAATAATCCGTAAGGCCCTCCAGTCTGCTTCTTCACGGCTAAGCCCACCGTCAAACTCCATTATTGATGCCCTTTCCTCAAATTCTTCCCGTTCATTTTCACCAAGTGAGAAAATGAGTTGTTGTGTTTGAGAAAATAAAGAATCAACACTATTAATACTTTCTGCTGTTTTGTGTTGAAGAGTTGCATTCATGATAGCTCCTTATTATATTGTCACGAACGTACACCTTAAAAGGTATACAAAAGATATTGTAAATGCAAGACTTTATTTAACAAGTACTCTTACCAATAGAAACTATTTTCTCAAGGTTGAATCATTTTTATCGAAAAAGTGTATATAAATTACACAAAAACGGTATTGTGTGATAAATGCCATTAAAAACACATGATGGCGATCAATTACTTAAGTTGAATATTTTTATATAATTAGTGGAGTTTTAAAACAAGGAGTAAGTAATGAAGTATAAAATGAAGATTAAGATAAAGTACAAAGCCTTTATGTATATACCTGCATTGCAAAATGATGTTGTACTAGCGAGCAAACCACAGTGGCTAAAAAAGCCCATAAAAAAAGGCAAACCGATTTTTGTGAATCCCGGGTTTGCCTTACAAATTTAAACTTTTTGTTTTTAGTGAGAATAAAATCTTATCTTAATAAAAGAAGTTTCTTTCCTGAAATAAAATCCCCACTTTTCATTGTATAAAAATAAACGCCGGATGCGGCCAATTCGCCATTATTATTTTTTCCATTCCATAAAAGCACATGCTGCCCCGCAGGCTTAGCCTGGTTTAATAATGTCCGGACTTCTTTGCCCAGAGAATCAAATATTTTAATTTCAACCACACCAGCGTTGGCCAACCCAAAACGAATCTGAGTTGTGGGGTTAAATGGATTTGGAGAATTTTGATAGAGTTCAAATTTATTAACGATTAATTTTTTGGGTTCAATGCTGTTTATTATACTATCTCTATAAACTACAATACTGATGTCATCAATATACCAGCCATCATCATTAACATAACTATCCGATTGCAGGTTGAACCGTAAATAAAACGGTTCTTTTCCAATGAATGCATTTAGATTAACCTGTTCTTTGATCCACGTGGTCTGTTTTCCGTCATATCCGGGTGTGCCAAGTGGTTGTACACCGCCATTATTTCCACTACCTGTACTTGTATAATTTCCTTCCAAACTTGTCCAGTTTGTTCCATCGTACGAAGCCTGGACTTGCCCAAAATCCCAGCCCTTCTCAATTGCCCATTTGCTCCAAAACTCGAGCGAGGCGCTGTTTACATCGCTTATATTTATCGGTGTATCAAAATAAAGTGACACATCAATTTCGTCGGGGTAAATGCCATTTGGGCTATCGGTAAAGTAGTAATCACCTGTATAGGAAGCACCCTGGCCTGTCCGTTCCCAAGGTGTATCAGCGGACCACTCGTCACTAGGTGCATCGAGGTTATAGCTATAAATAACTTGAGGTTTGCCTACTACAAGCCCTTTAATGGGCTGCAATGTTTTTACACCGTGTTGGTTGATTTCTATATTTATTTCGGGCATATATCCGGCTGGGGCGGTAGAATCTACAACAAAACTAAATTTTGGCGATAGAACTGTATCTTGCGATTCGATATTGAAAATTGTTAGTATACCTTCATCGGTTGTGATTAATGAATCATTGCTTACTAAGCGTATCTCAATGTTTTCGGCAGCGCCCAGTCCGATATTTTTAATATTAAAAACAAGCACGGCCCTCTCACCCGCATTAAGGTTTATTTGGCCTTCCGGATAAGAAATATTAAAATCAACAAAGCGTACAAGCCCGCCGGCTGCCCAGGCTACAAAAAGGTTGGGATAAATATTTTCCTGAACCTGTGGATAAATCCGCGACGGGTCCGGCCAAAAGCCATCCGAGACAGTTCCTACTTCGGGCGTCATGGCAAAAATTTTATTTTTAGTGGTTTGTTCGCCATACATCCAGTCGTCGGAGTCGCCATTAACAAGATAGCCAACGGTTTGATCCCCAGTACCGGGCGTATAATTATTATACTGGGTCATGTCCGTTGCAAATTGTTGGTACAAATTAGAATCCGGTGTTAAAAAGGAACCAATATAGCCCCAGGGATAGATAAGCAGGTTGGAGTAAGTATGATAGTTTAAGGCCAGTTTAAAATCACGGGCAATACACAAATCGCGCATAATCTGTGTTTCCGGTTCGGAGAAAGCGCTTGCCCCGCGGTATGTCGATGAGTTCATGTTGGGACTGGAGCCGTTGTCGTCATAAGCCCATTCATGACCGTAATTTCTATTTAAATCAACACCGTCGTCGCTGGAACTAAAAAGACCATCTCCGTTATTATCGCGTTTGTTTTTTCGCCAAAGGCCACCGCCATCCGGGGCAATTTCACGATTGTATTCATAGCCATCCGGGTTTACGATCGGTACAAAATAGAGCTCCCGGTTATCAACTAGAAATGTCACTTCCGGGTCTGTTCCGTAGTTCTCCAGTAAATAATACATATAATAGATTACAGTCATCATGCTACCGGGCTCGCGTGCATGGTGCAGGGCATCGTACAAAACTTCCGGTTCGGCTTCATCATCATTGGGGTTATCGGAAATTTTTACCATCCAAACTGTACGTCCTTCTATGGTTGTGCCGATCGAGTCTTTTGCCGTGATTATATTTGGGTAAAGTAAATACATCGAGTCCAACTCGGCAACGGCTTCGTCCAAAGTATAAAACCCGGCCATACTCCCCAGTTCAAATCCTTGAAGCGGATCATCGGCATCAAGTGTTTTTAATTGCTGCCCGGACATTTTTTGCCGTTTTTGAAAAGCGGCCATCATATCGGGTGTTTCTATGATAAAGCTTAACCCGCTCTGGTTTAGTGTCTCAAGTTCTGATCCATTAATTACAGTTGTGAAATTAAACCGTTCCCCTTTTTCTTTTTTGATTTGGACATGGTCAAATATTAAGCCTTCCCGGGCAAGGTTTTTAACCTGTTCTTTGCTATCAAAAAAGATTTTAACCTGGGAGTATTTTTGTTGAATTTCCCCTGTAAAAGCGGCGGTAAAACTAATAAGGCACACAAGTAAAATTGTTATCTGTTTCATGGTAGTCCCGTGATTGAATGAAAATTAAGAAGTTTTAAATGTAGCACCTATTCAATTGTTATGCCAGACTGTAATCACAATTTCCGGGTTTGAAATAATCTACTTTTATGGCTTTTTGTGTTTATTTACTGCGAATTTGTTCGTAGGGCTGCGAAAAATATTCCTCATTTGAAGATATAGTTTTCGAAAGACAGAAATTAATATTTGCATAAATTATACTGCCATAGTAGATTTGGTGTACTTTTGTATATTTAACCAGGGGTACACCATGAGCAAATTATTAACAGACCGCCAAAAAGAAATTCTTGAGATTATTGCCGGGCATATAAAAGAAAAAAGTTATGCGCCCACCTATCAGGAATTGGCAAATATTTTAAATATAAAATCGAAGTATGCCATTTTAAAGCATATCGATAGCCTGGTTGCCAAAGGTTATTTAGAGAAAGACTCGTCCGCGCGTGCCTTGCGCATAATCCATCCCGATTATCTCCCTGCCGATAATAATAATTATGATGTGCCGCTTATTGGGCGTGTGGCAGCGGGTTACCCGATCCTTGCCCAGGAAAATGTTGAGCGCTATGTTTCCATTCCGCGTGCCATGATTAAAGCCGAAGGCCGTTATTTTGCCCTTAAAGTGCGTGGCGACAGTATGATAAATGCCGGTATTTTTGAGGATGATTTGGTGATCGTTCGTTCAGTAAACTCGGCCTACTCCAAAGAAATAATTGTTGCCCTTATCGAGGACGATGTGACTGTTAAGCGCCTGATCAAGAAAGACGGGGCCACCTATTTACAGGCAGAAAACCCGGCCTATTCCGATATTTACCCAGCGGGGGAATGGTCAATCCAGGGGAAGGTGGTTGGTTTAATCCGGGAAATGGCGAATTAAAACTATGAAACACAATCGCCCAAATATAATCAGTTCATCCAAAACGCTGGATAAAGAGTTTTATAATATTCCCCTGTTCGGTGAAGTGCGTATCGAGCATGACGGCCACTTCCAGGGGGATTATGACTTGGGTGAAATTATCACCAACTCGCGTAAGAATGAGCAGGAAAGCCTAAATGTCCGTGCTGCAGATAACGGCCTGTCCGGCGCCGGTATTTTTAAAAACGACTTTCTCACCGTGCAATTAAATATTGGCCTAAGCGACGGGGATATTGCTGTTGTAAAACTGGGGCCTAAAATATACATCCGCAAAATCTTCTTCGAGAAAAAACACATCCGCCTGGAAACCGATTCCGGCACACCCTCGCCCTTTATTATCGACCGTGAAACACCTGGCTTTGAAATTATTGGCAAAGTAACCACGGTAATCCGCGAATTATAGTAGTGCGTTTTGGTTTGTTAATAAACATTGTTACCTAGCTTCCTTCTCAAAATATTTATCTTCCGTTCGCTTTAGCTGCCCAGGAACCTTTCTTTTTTAATTGCACTTCAATTATTTCATTTATACATTAAGGTGTACGAAAGTACATTAAAGCCAGGGAGGTGAAGGAATGAAATTTGAAGATATTTTTGAAGATATTGAAGTTATCACCCATTTTAAAAATGGCAAATTGCGTCCCTTGCGTTTTAAATGGAACGGCCGGGTGTACAAGATAAAACAATGGAACGGACATTCGGTCAACCACCAGGGCTACACCAAACAATATCATTTTTCTTTACGTGCCGATAGTTCCGATTATGTGGAACTGCTTTTTGACGACTCCAACCTGCAATGGCAAATTGCACGCGTCTGCCTGGAAGGATGAAATCAGAAAAGCGGAGGGCGTTGGACAAAGTTATAACTTTTTAAAGACAGTTTTACGTAATACTTCACCAATTCAGTTATTCAACGATTTTCCATATATCCTGTCAAAAAAATAAATGAAAAAAAACAGACTGATCATGCATATAGATGCCGACGCTTTTTTTGCTTCGGTGGAACAGGGTTTTAATCCGCACTTGCGCAACAAACCCGTAATTGTTGGTGGGATTGCCGACCAGCGTGGCGTGGTGCATACGGCCAGCTATGAGGCGCGTGCACGTGGCATAAAAACCGGAATGGCGCTGGTAAAGGCCAAATCCATCTGGCCCGGATGCAATTTTCCTAAAGGGCGATTATGCCCATTACCGCGCTGTGGGCGATGTGTTTCAGGAGGTTTATCTTAATTATACGCCCAGTGTGGAATTTACTTCTCTTGACGATGCCTATCTCGATTTGAGCGGCACGGAACAGATTTACTCATCACCCTGTTATGTGGCGCGTATGATTGCCGATGAGGTTGACCGTCGTGTTGGCGTAAGCGTATCAATTGGCGTTGGCAGTAGCAAAATGATTGCGCGTATTGTTTCCGGTTTGCATAAGCCGCGCGGCATAATGCACATTACGCCGGAACACGAAAAAGAATTTTTACATGATTTGGCCGTTGACCACCTGCCGGGTATTGGGCGGATGGCCAAAGAAAAACTAACCGATCTGCGCATTTTTAAAGTAGGTGAGCTGGCGCGTTTGCCAAAATTAGTTATGGAGCAGCTTTTTGGAAAAACCGGTGTAGCGATCTGGAAAATGGCCAACGGGATTGACGAGCGTGAAGTAGAAAGGAAAATAATCCCACGACAAATTAGCCGGGAAACCAGTTTTGCCGAAGATACGGCCGATAGCAAAATGATTACAGGCAGCCTGCAATATCTTACCGAACGCCTTGCCCGTAAATTGCGCGAAGAAAACCTTAATTGCCAAACCCTGGGCGTAAAACTGGGCTATTCTGATTTTACACGGCTTGCAAAAAGTAAAAGCCTTACTCATTCTTCCAATGATTCAACCGAAATGTTCCGCATGGTGCAAACCATTTTTGAGGCCATGACCTTACGACGCATCCGTATCCGCCATGTAGGCGTTTCGGCCACCAATATCCGGCCCAATAATTATCAACGTTTTCTATTTAACGAGCAGTCGCGAAAAGAATCGCTAAACAGCGCCATTGATGAACTGCGCGAAAAATTTGGTTTTATGTCCGTTATGCCCGCGGATACATTAAAGCTAAAAAGTAAATACCGCAACGATGCCCACGGCTACATCCTACATAACCCGGCGCTTACACGTTAGAAAAATATTTTTTCTATGGACTTCTGAAAATACTTAACGTATATTAAATGGCTTCCCATCCTCACATCTACACAAAGGAGGATCTATGCGTCTATTTTTTAATTCCATATATATAATATTGATGATCGGTACTGCCCATGCCCAATTTTGGGGTACGATGGAAATTACCGATCCGGCTCAGTGGGGAGGGCATAAAGGCAGGGCAACGATAGAATCTGCCGTAGCAGAAATCACCCCCTTGGATTCCTATCTTGATGTTCAGCTGGAGCTAACATTTTCCGGTGCGGGCTTAAACCTAATCGATACAACCCAGTATGAGGTCGCATTTTATTTTGATTTGCCCGATAGAAGTATCATGCATGATTTATGGCTTTGGATCGGTGACTCTGTTATTAGTAAAGCCTTAATTGTAGACCGTTGGACAGCATCATTTACATATAATGAAATTGTAGGCAGGAAACAAGACCCGGCCATATTGTTTAAACGCTATAATTACCGAAATGAAAGCTTCGAGTTACGTATATACCCCATGCGGGGAGCGGAATCACGAAAGGTAAAGTTACATTTTTTGTTACCGGTTGATTGGGGGCAAAACAATGTTAACTGTCTTTTTCCCTTTTCGATTTTTACTGGTAGCAATGTGCCAATCGAGGATTTTGTGTTACGTTTTAATGAAAACAGCACATGGAAAAATCCTGTTATCCCTCAATTCCCGGAAGTTAAATTTACATCTGCGTCTGACTCGATACACACTTATCTTGAGGCCCACCTATCTCAGGAAGAAATAACCGATTTTTATTTACAGCTTGAGTCCCCTTATCGTGACGGTATTTTTGTCAGCAAATATGAGACTCCTGAAGAAAATTATTATCAAATAATGCTGCAACCCTCAATGGTCCTTAGTTCAGAACCACATAAAAAGGTGGCAGTATTGCTTGAACACGATTCGTTGAAAACAACCTTGACGCGTAAAACAGTTTTCCAAAATGTCAGAAAAAGCATGTTGACAAGCCTTTCCAGCGCGGATTCTTTTAATGTCTTTTTTTCCGGGGAAGAAATAATCCGGAAAGCAGACCACTGGCTTGCCGTGGATTCAACAAATATTTTTAGGATTTTTAATGATGATTCGACACACTTGTTAAAAGATTCCAACAACTTATCAACTTTATTCCTAAGCGCGATTGATTTTATAAAAAATAACGGGGACGATGCTTCCATATTATTGTTTGGCAGTTCGGAATATTTGGGATATTATGAGAATGCGAATCCACTGATAGAAGAAATATTGGATAGTATGGAGACTGTGTTGCCTGTTTCAGTGGCCGATTACCAAAATAGAAATTTTCAATATTATTATTTTGGAAATACATACTCGCGGGGGAATGAATATTTTTATAAGAACCTGACCCAAAAAACCGACGGAGAATATTATAGTGTTAGACGCTATTATAGATACAATGAGATAAACCGGATTTTAACGATGCTGTGGTTTCACTATCCGGGTTTATTACGTTTTTTGATCTTTACCCCGATATGGCAGAGGGGTTTACCTATGCAAGGATTGAAAAAGGGGTTTCACGGGGAAGGGTTTATCTAAAAAGGCCTGTTTTTCAGATTGGGAAATATGTGGGATCATTTCCAATGGAATTGAAAATAACAGGGTTTTATGGTGATAATCCTTTTGCACAAACAATTCAGGTCAACAATCCCATTGCTTCGAGCGATACAGTTGTGAGCAAAATTTGGGCAGGTAATTATATCCACGACTTAGAAACGGATTATTGGTGGTATTATGAGGAAGACTCCAGAGTGGAAGAAATATTGGAGTACAGCTTAAACTATCACATTTTATCCCTTTATTCATCCTTTTTAGCTTTGGAGCCTGGAGATACACTTAGGCTTTGTGATGATTGCAGCGATCCTGTTATCACAGATGTTGAAGAAGAGAAAGAAGTAAAAATTTATTTAGATAACCTGGCCGTTGCCCCAAATCCTTTTAATAGCTCAACCCAGATTAAATTTACATTTGCCGAGCCATTTGATGCCGACAATTCAACCTTGATTATATTTAATATTTTGGGTCAAAAGATGCGGCGGATAGATTTATCCCAATTTACCGGAAGAAACGAATTTTCGATCGTATGGGATGGTGTTGATGATTATTTTGCCCCATTGGCATCCGGTACATATTTTTTAATATTTAAGTATGGTGAGAAAATAATTCGCAAAAAATTACTGCTTTTAAAATAGGGTAAATTAAAACTAAACACCTGTAGTAAGCAGTAGTTTTAACTACAGGTGTTTATATAGTTTTAAAAGAAGTTGAATTGAATCTTTTAAAACGGTTTATAAATACCAAGGTACGCGGCAAAGCCACCGGTTAATAAAGCGCCGTACCACCAAACAGATTTTAGTTCGGGCTTCTTTTTGATGAACATGACCAGGCTGGCCAAAAATAACCAGATTATAATCTTTACCACAACCCAGGTGCTAAATTGTGCACCTATTCGTGCCATTTGTCCAAAGCCGGCAACTAAAACCAGCAACAAACCAACACCGTGGTTTATTAAAACAAACCGTTCCAGGTTCCCAACATTTGAACCCGAATTATTTGCCAAAAAACTACGGACAACAGCCCCGCCAATCCCTAAAAACAACATGATTATTCCAACAACGTGTAACACATTATAAAAATGTAAAGACATAAAAACTCCATTTAAATTTGTTTTTTTCGGTTCCAATCCTAAACTAATTATTAATCCGGAAAATTTCATAAAAAAGAAATTTCTGAAACGATTATTTCTGTTATTTTTTCTTATAAAATTTATATGACACTTTTGCCAAAACTATTACCAAAACGGATGGAATCCCGACCCAAATCAATTCGCTTAATAAAACACGCTTGCCCCATTCCGAAAAAAAACTCTCGATGCCAATCGGTGAAACAGCAATCGGGCGGAATGGAAAAAAATAACGCGTATTGTCAAAAGGGGCAAAGAAAGCGATTCCCAATCCACCCGTAGTCATCGCATCCAAAACTCCATGCGAGGCCGTTACAAGCCCGAGAAAGAGAACAACTTTAAAAAACGATTTCTTATGGGGCAGCAATTCTTTAAAAAAGAGTGATGCGATAATGAGCCCGCTTAAAAATCCAAACAAAATGGAATGGGTAAATCCACGGTGTCCAAGCCAATGCGCATATTCAATACCAAATTTAAACCCAATCACATCGGCATCGGGCCAGATAGAACAAAAGACAGCCCAGAACAGCAGCTTCCGTTTTGTCTTTTCAGAAAAGAAGATATTTTTAAAAGCAATTGCCGAAACGGCATGTGCAAAAGCTGAAGCCATAGATTTCATCCCAAATATAAAAAAAGGCTGCCAGAACCTGACAGCCTTATTAATTAACTTAAAAACACTTGTTTATAATTTTTCAGCATTTTCAGAAAGATAATTTGCTACGCCATCGGCTGTGTCTTTCATGCCGCTGTCGCCTTTTGTCCATCCGGCCGGGCAAACCTCGCCATGCTCTTCATGAAACTGCATGGCATCGACCATGCGGATCATTTCGTCCACATTACGGCCAAGGGGCAAATTGTTTACAACCTGATGCTGGACGATGCCGTCCTTATCAATCAAAAAGGAAGCACGCATGGCAACGCCATCGGGGTGTTCAACACCATAAGCCTGAGTGATTTCGTGTGTTACGTCGGCAACAATCGGGAACTGCACATCACCAATACCACCGGCTTTAATTTCGGTATTTTTCCATGCAAAATGCGTAAACTGTGAATCAATCGAAACGCCTACCACTTCAACACCGCGTTTTTTAAACTCTTCAAGGCGATGGTCATGGGCGATGATTTCTGTTGGGCAGACAAATGTAAAATCCAATGGCCAGAAAAACAGGACAACAGGCTTGCCGCGCAGGCTGGAAAGTTTAAAATCATCTACGATGGTATTATTTGGCATTACTGCCGAAGCTGTAAAATCCGGGGCTTCTTTTGCTGTTAAAACACTCATTTTGTATCCTCATTTATTTTATTTGTTTCAGTTATTTTTTAATGTTATATGATTATATCCACAAAAGGTAACAAGTGATCTGAATTTAATCAATAGGTTTCCTAATTTACAATCTTAAACCATTAACCAAATTGTGTAAAGGGCATATCAATGATAGTAAAATCATTGCATTATTATCCGGTGAAATCTTGTGCCGGAGTTGAGCTGGACAGCGCGCACATTTCTAACCGCGGGATTTTAAACGACCGGATTTTTATGCTGGTTGATAAAGACAATGTTTTTATGAGCCAAAGAAAAAATCGTAAAATGGCCTTAATAAAACCAGTGCTTTCCGGGCAGGGATTAACACTTACCGCACCAGGGATGAATGCTGTTTCGTTAAGTTTTTTGGATTATGGCGCCGGACTTGATGTAACCGTCTGGAAAGATAGGTGCCAGGCCATCGATCAGGGAAAAGAAGTCTCGGACTGGCTTTCTAATTTCCTGGGAACATCAGCCCGGCTTGTGATGCTTTCTAAAACGTCTAAAAGAAAGCTGGGCCCGGAATTCGCGCTCACAGAAAACAACCAAACAGGATTCGCCGATGGGTTTCCATTTTTGTTGATTTCCCAGGAATCTTTGGATGACTTGAATGGCCGGTTAAAAAATCCTATCACGATGAACCGTTTCCGGCCCAATATTGTAGTGGAAGGCTGCGCTGCTTTTGATGAAGATGGTTGGCGGAAGATTAAAATCGGGGATGTTGTTTTTGAGATTGTTAAACCGTGTGTGCGTTGTGTAATTACCACCATTGACCAGGTTTCGTTGGAGACGGCAAAAGAACCTCTTGCCACTTTAGCCACCTACCGGGTTTCGCCAAAAGGTGGGGTTATGTTTCGCCAAAATATGATTCATCATAATAATGGCCATATAAATGTTGGCGATTTGGTTGATATTTTAGAATAAAAAAGCCGTTCAATTTATCGAGGTGATGCAGTTTTTTTAACTATCATTCAATCCGAAGAATGGTTCATCTACGCTTACCTCGAAGAAGATATGCTTCAAGATGAGCGGAAACGAGGGGTGTTTTTTTATTTTAACCTATTCTCATGGTATCTTTTTACAAACGCTCTTATTAAGAAAAGCAGACAGGTTAAATACCCAGCCAATAGGTCAGTTTTGCTAAAAATATATTATCCGGCTGATTGTTTAAAAAGCGGTCCGGAAATGGTTTATTGAAACGTATGTCCCCAATATTTTCATATCCAAACCGGCTTTGTGTCCATACTAAAAAGAAAGTCGATCCGGGTAAATATTCCCAGCGAAGCACGGCATTGCCCCGTAAAGAGGTAATTGTAAAATCCGGGTTATACCAGGATAATGATTCTGCAGGTCCATCACCGTCCGCGTTGCCACTATAAAACCCATTTTCAAAACCAAGGGACGAACTGCCTCCTCCAAACTCCCTAAAGTCATAGCTATTGCCACGGGCAAGGTATTTAAAATGGGAATAATTTCCGCTGCTGATTAAGGGCTGTACATAAACCTGTAAACTCAAAACTGGCGAGAAGGTCCAGTTGGCGCGAAAGCTTGAAGAAAATGTAATTTGGCGCATTTCCCCAAAAACGTAGCGTGTGCCATAAGTGCGCGTTGCACCGGAATCGGAAAAGGCGCCTACCCATTGCACATCGGGGAAGTTCCAGTTAAAGCCCGGCGATAAAGACAAACTGAAATTATCAGATGGTTTCCAGTTAATATCAAGGTTTAGGCCATAGCTTTTGGAGCCGGATTCGCCATTATATAAATCTGCCGAGAGGTTGGCAGAGATGTCTTTGCGGCTATCTGTCCCAACCCAGGAGAAGAAAACTATACCTGCTTTATTTAATGTGATGGGGCCGCCACGAGTCCGGTTTATATTTTTAGATGCGGGGTTATAAGAGCCGCCCAAACCGAAATAATTATAGCTTAAAGTGGTAAAACGGGCATTAAACCAGAGCCCTTGCCCAATATTATTGCCATCAAAATCCTGTGACCCAAACGCAGAGCCGATAATGGTAATTTGCCTAAAATATTCGTCGGGTTCGGTCCATTTGTAGCCACCGGCGATATGTGCGTTTACCAGGTTTGTACGCCACAAGAACCCCAAATCATTTGTATCAAACCCGGGGTCAATAAAGCCAAGGGCGCTGTTAAATATCCAGTTTCCTTTTTGTTTATTGATGGCAAACCTGCCTGCATAACCGTTGAGCGACGTTGCATTTGTATCAAAAGTGGCGTATTTAAAATCGGGCCTTTGAAAGCGGTGGCGTGGGTCCCTTTGCAGGTCTGTAATTTTGACTTTATTGCCATGAACGCTGCTAAACCCTGTGTAACCGTTAATTACCCAGGTTTTGTTTTTGTCAAGAAATGTCCAGCCATCCAAACCAAAGGAATAGGCCTCACTGTTTATATAATCACGAAGTGCATCGTTTTTAAATTTACGGATTGCTGCGGTCGAAATTAAGCCAAGCCCTTGTCTGCCTTCGTTAAATTCTTTTTGAACACGTAAAACATTGTAGGATGTAAGGGGTTCAACTTCATATTTACCACGCTTCCCGTCCTGGTACTGAACATCGGCGAACTCCCGATCGGTGACTGCTGTAACCAGCCCGACATTCCAGCCGTCGCCAATTTTACCGGTAATTTTTCCTGCGCCTAATATTCTTGAACCATCGGGCCTGTCAAAAAACTCTGTGGAGTTTGGCCTGGGACCTGTGGGCGCCTTGCCGATACGCCGGCTATAAAAAAAGCTGGGATCGCCCCAGTTAAAGCCCCAATTGCTGTTGGAGCCGCCACGCCCAAACCGGAAAATGGAAGCGCCCTCAATAAAAAACGGCCTGCGTTCGGAAAAAAATGTTTCAAAGTCACTTAGGTTGATTACGGCCGGGTCAACCTCTACCTGGCCAAAATCGGGATTAATTGTTCCGTCTAAGGTTATATTGCTGGTAATGCCATATTTAAAATCGGCCCCAAAGCCAAATTGCTGGCGCGATCCATCATTAAATGGATTGCCTTTTTGTGTTTGAATATGCTCGGACTTTGCGCGAACATAGGGCAGAAATTGAATGTTTTTTGAGGGCTTTATACCTTCCAGGCCAACCAAATCAGTAAAACGTGACACAAATCCACTTTCGTTTTTGGGTGTATACGTTAAGAAAACCTCTTCGCCGTTTCGGTTAATATCCCGTCTAAAGTTAATGCCCCAAACCGGGTGTTTTTCCTCTTTAAAACGTAATTGGGAAAAAGGAATACGCATTTCCACACTCCATCCTTCGCTGTTTATTTTTGCCTCGCCAATCCAAACGCCATCCCACGAGTCATCGTCCCAATCATCATTAAAGAGGACGCCATCGTAATAGGTACCGGCCGCGCTTAAACCAAAATAAAAGCCGCTACGCTTATCGTGGTAGGGATCGATAAAAACCCCAAATAAATCCGTATCGATCTTTTCGTCTTTACGGCCGAGCCTTGCCACAATAGAATCCGGACTGCTATCATAAAGATGCGCTGCGATGTACAAATATTTATCATCGTAGGCAATGTAAACAATTGTTTTTTGGGTTGGATCGCTGCCTTCAATCGGGTTACGTTGCTTAAAATAGGATATCCCTTTATTTTCTTTCCAGATTGTTTCATTAAGAAGGCCATCTATTGTAATTTCTTGGTGTGTTTGTATGGCGGTAATTTTATCGGGTGGGTTGTCTTTGTTGTTTGCAAAAAGTAAAGTGGAAATAATTATGATAAAATAGACATGAAGTAGACAGGCAACGCGCATAAAATTCCTCTATAAATAGTAATAAATGGATTTTGCGGATAGTTTTTTGTGAGACGTACATTTCTTTAAAAAGTTAGCGATAAAATAAATTTTATGACAAAAACCATAAAAACGAAGGCGCTTGTTTTAAGCTCTATCCGCTGGAAGGAATCCAGTAAAATAGTAACGCTCTATTCTGAGAAGCTGGGCAAAATAAAAGTTATTGCGCGTGGGGCATTAAAAAATAATAGCGGTTTTGCAGGAAAATTACAATCGTTGCAATTAAACGAGGCAATAATTTTGGTTAAAGAGAGCCGCTCGTTGCAAATTTTAAAGGAGATGGAATTACTAAATGCCTATACTTCAATCCACACAGATTTAGGGCGGCTTCCATTTGGGTTGGCGATTTTTGAAATACTCAATCAGGTTTTTGAAGACGGGGAACCGGATGAAATCTTTTTTAACTTTTTAACAGAGCTTCTTTTGGCCCTGTCCGAGATTAAATCGGCGGCCAATGTGCTAATCTACTTTTTATTAAAATTTATGTCTTATCTGGGTTTTAAACCTTCTCTGCAAAATTGCTCTTCCGGTGATACTTTGAAATGTGCCGATAAAGTGTTCTTGTCCATGGAAAACGGCCAGGTTTTTTGCACTAACTGTTTTCAATCACATCCAAACCCCATTGCATTTCAAAAAGAGCAATTCTTTTATCTTAAAAACTTACAAAAGTCGAATCATCGCCGACTTAGGGAGTTGGAGATCATCCGCCCTGATGCTTTTGTTTTAGTCCAGAAGCTACTTAATTATATAAATTATCATCTTGATAAGAATATCCATCTTGAGTCCCTTCAGTTACTATCGCAATAAGGCTGAGATACTCTATTTTTATTTTTGACTCCATCGGAATTTTTGTAAATTCTTTGTCTTTTTAGATAAAAAGGGTCACTAAATAATTAGATCGGTTATTGTATTATTGTTGGGTTTTGAATAAAGCAACCTTAGTCTGTATTATACTTTTAAAAACTATTGTTTTCTTAAGGGGTTATTCTACGGTGGGCCGATCTGTCTACAACTAAAAAATGTGTTTTAAGGAGGAAAGTGTGGCTAAGCCAGCTTCAAATAAAGTAATGGATAAAATTGTCTCCCTTGCCAAGAGGAAGGGATTTATCTTTCAGAGTAGTGAAATATATGGTGGTATCAATTCGTGTTACGATTATGGCCCGCTGGGCATAGAGCTAAAGAAAAATGTAAAAGATTTGTGGTGGAAAAGCATGGTATACGAGCGCGACGATATTGAAGGCGTTGATGCCAGTATCTTGATGCACCCGCGTGTTTGGGAAGCATCGGGCCATGTAGATGGTTTTACAGACCCGCTTGTTGATTGTAAAAATTGTAAATCGCGTTTTAGGGAAGATAAAATTGATGTCTCAAAACCCTGCCCTGTATGTGGCAACAGGGATACTTTTACAGAATCCCGCTCGTTCAACCTGATGTTTAAAACATTTATGGGCCCGCTGGAAGATACGGCCAGTGTGGTCTATTTACGGCCCGAAACAGCACAGGGGATATTCACAAATTTTCAGAATATTAGAGAGGCCTCGCGCCAAAAACTTCCTTTTGGGATTGCCCAGATCGGTAAAGCCTTTAGGAATGAAATCACACCCGGCAACTTTACTTTCCGTACCCGTGAGTTTGAGCAAATGGAGATGCAGTTTTTTGTGAAACCCGGTGAAGACGATAAATGGTTTGAATATTGGATGGAAAAACGGATGGCCTGGTACGAACGAATTGGCCTTAAAAAAGAAAAATTACGTTTTCACGAACATGGCCCGGACGAGCTGGCACATTATGCAAAAAAAGCCTACGATATAGAGTATCAGTTTCCCTTTGACTGGCAGGAAATTGAAGGCATCCACAACCGTACCGATTTTGATTTGGGCAGGCATGCCGAGTTTTCCCGCAAAAACATGAATTATTTTGATGAGCAGGCCAAAGAAAAATACATCCCTTATGTCATCGAAACATCCATCGGGTGTGACCGGACTGTACTGACAACTTTGATCGATGCTTATGAAGAAGAAGAAGAGCGGACAGTTTTACGTTTTGCCCCGGCTGTTGCCCCCATTAAAGCAGCTGTTTTTCCATTGGTAAAAAAAGATGGAATGCCGGAGTTGGCCAGGAAGATAATTGACGACCTGCGTGGCGATTACCGGGTGTTTTACGATGAAAGTGGCGCAATAGGCCGCAGGTACCGCAGGCAAGACGAAGCAGGTACGCCATTTTGCATTACCATTGATAATGATACTCTTGAGAAAAATACCGTTACAATAAGGCACCGTGATAGTATGGCGCAAGAAACAATCGCAGCAGGACAAGTTAAAAAATACTTAGCTGAACGCTTAGCCTAAGGGATATTGTGCAATCAACAGTCATGAATAATAAAAAAACAACAACAGGGTCTGAAGCCAGTTTTATGAAAAATTTGGGTTCGACAATCTTTTATCTTCTATTGATTCAGGTTCTGTTTACCAGTTTTTTATATATCTTTTGGACAGACGCTGCGCCCGTTCAATATTTTAATGTATCCGCATACTTTTTTATGTTTTTAATAAGTTTGTATTCGCTGAGGCTTGCCATTGCGAACAGGCCGCTCGTAATTTTATTACTTATCCAATTCTTTTTACTGGCGGTTATGCCCCTTATACTTATTGCCAGCCGTGCTTACTCGTATAATCTTGACATGCTGATGTACCGCCTCGATTCTATCATCCTAAGTGCCGGTTCGATCTTAATAACAACATATATGTTTTTTTATGCCATCTCACCTAGTTCTGAAAAAACAAAAAGTCATATTTTTGCAGCACTGTTTATTACTACTTTTATAATTGTTTTAATTTATTTTGATGTGAAATTGTTTATTAATTACGAGGAATTGGTTGATACCGAATTCTATAAATCATTTGAGGTTATAAGAATAAGGAATAACTATATATATATATTAAATTTCTCCTTTTTACTTTTTGTCTGGTATATTTATAATCAGCGTCAATTTATTTTGTCGGAGTACCTACCGTCCATCTTGTCGTTGCATACTTTGATGATAATTAATGAAGTTTATCATTTTACAAATTCTGCAGAAGCTACGTCCAACTTTATCGAGGCCCTTTATTTTAATGCGCTTATTAATGTTGGTTTTATCCTCATATTAATAATCCGGTTAATTTATCTAAAAGACCCGAAAAATATAGAAAATGAAAAATATGTCCTTAACTATGACCTGCTGAAAGGATATATCCAAAAACCAACAAATAGTTTTTGGTATTCATTATTGATTAAGCTTGGTAAACAAAAATTTTATTTTGGATCACTTGTTTTATTTTTGATTATTTGTATCCCCCTTTTATTTTTTGGTGATTTTAGTTCTTTTATGCGTTTCAATATAGTCCTGATGCTGGGTTTCCTCGCTATTGTGATGATTTATGCTATTATCTATACACAGAGAAAATGGTACCATCACATCGGGTTTTTAATTAATCGAAAAGAAAAAAAATAGGTAGCAGTTATGAAAAGCCGGTTGTCGGAATTAATTGATGATTTGCACGATGGTTTTTGTTCTGTCCGTATGAACGGCGCACTTGTTTATGCCAACAGGAGTGCAAAAAAATTATTGCGGATTGAGAATAATGAAACGACCGATTTTTTTTCTACGATTATTCGAAACAAGGTATTAGCGGAATCAATAAAAAAAGGGTTACTTTCCGGTACAAGTTTAAATGACATCGAATGTGATTTATACGATTATAAAGATAATAAATTCCCGGCCATACTTACGGTAAACACCATAAAGGATGTGGATGAGAAAGTAATCGGTTTTGCCCTCTTATTTAAAGATATGTCTGCACTAAAGGAGATGTACAACCAGCTTCTGCAAGCGCAAAAGATGGAAAGTATTGGCATGCTTGCCAGTGGTATTGCCCACGAGTTTAATAATCTGCTTTCGGGGATATTGCCCAATGCGGAGCTGATAAAAATGACCATCGAAGAAGATTCGGCGAATTTTGCACGGGCTGATGCCATTCATAAATCGGCGCAGAGGGCAGGCAATATTGTCAAACAATTATTGAGTTTTGCCCGCAACGACCAAATCGACGACGATGTTTCCCTTAACCTGAACCGGGCTGTTTCGGAAACGCTCGAAATTATGAGCAAGTTATTTGGCCGGGAAATAAATGTGGTCAATAAGCTGCCGATCAACCTTCCCCTTATTAAAATTGATCCAACCCGTATTCAACAAATTATAATGAACCTGGCCATAAATGCACGCGATGCGTTGGATGGTTCCGGGATGATCACTTTTTCGGCCAAGCCTGTGGAAATCAAACCACGAGAAGGAAATGGATTGGCAGAGGGTAAATATGTGCTTCTTTCTGTTGAGGACAATGGGAAAGGAATTCCGGAAGAAAGTATCGAAAAAATATTTGATCCGTTTTTTACAACAAAAGAGCCCGGAAAAGGAACAGGCCTTGGCCTTTCTACCGTTTATGGAATAATTAAAAATTTACAGGGTGGTATAAAAGTTTTCTCTGAAGAGAATAAATATACCCGTTTTGATTTGTATTTCCCTCAAAGTCAATATAACGAAACCGTAGAGGAAATTGAGCCGGAAGCATCGACAGAAGAAAAAAATAAAACTGTTTTAATTGTAGATGACGAGAAAGTTATCCGGGAAATGGCTAAAGATATGCTTGCCTATTTGGGCTATAAAACAATTTGTGAAGACAGTGCGGCCCATGCCATTACCAGGTTTAAAAGTGATCAAAATGAGATTGACCTTATAATTATTGATCTTATCATGCCAAAAATGAATGGGGTGAATTGCTATCACGAAATACGGAAAATTAATAAAGAAATACCGATAATTATTACATCGGGTGTCGGTGAGACGAATAAAAGAAAAGATATGCTTAAGATGGGTGCGGTAGATTATCTGCAAAAACCGTATGATATAAAAACTTTTTCAAAGGCCTTCGAAAAGATTTTCTCGGACGATTAAGAAGGTTAATTTTTATAAAGGGGCGCTGGTTTTAAAATCAGCGCCCCTTTATTTGTAAATTTATGCATCAAAAAATTCGGCAATCGAGTCCAAAATGTAGTTCTTTTGTTCGTTTGTTAATTCGGGATAAATCGGGATTGCCAGTGTTTCTTTTGCGGCTGTTTCCGCGATGGGAAAATCACCCTCTTTGTAACCCAGGTAGGCAAAGCATTCCTGATTGTTGAATGTAACCGGGTAATAAACCTCACAGCCAATATTTTTTGACCGGAGATGTGCCAGTAATTCATCCCTTTTACCACTCCTTAAAATAAACTGGTTGTAGATATGCCTGTAACCCTCTATGGCAACTGGCGTTTGAATATCCCCATCTAATTTTCTCTCTGTGATACCTTCGGTGTAATAAGCCGCATTTTCTTGTCTTCCTTTAGTCCAGTTGTCCAAATGTCTTAATTTAACATCCAATACCACGGCTTGGAGAGAGTCCAATCTAAAATTACCACCGATAAGTTTATGGTAATATTTGGGGTGTGCCCCGTGGTTTTTGAGGTAATTCATTTTATTATAGAGCGCTTCGTTTTGTGTGGTAACCAATCCGCCATCACCAAATCCACCAAGATTTTTGCTGGGGAAGAAGGAGAAGCAACCAATATCGCCAAAGGTTCCGGCACGCTGGCTTTTTTCATTTTCCGAACCAATGGCCTGGGCAGCATCTTCGATCACATATAAATTATTTTCTTTAGCGATCTTCATGATGGCTTCCATATTGGCAAGCTGCCCATAAAGGTGCACCGGGATGATAACCTTGGTTTTTGGGGTGATAGCCTTTTGCAAGGCTTCTGGGTCCATATTATATGTTTGGGGATCGATGTCTACAAAAACCGGCTTGGCATCCAGGCGGGAAACACAGCCTGCCGTGGCAAAAAAGGAGTAGACCGGTACAATGACTTCGTCGCCCGCTTTAATATCCAAGGCCATCAAAGCTAATAATAGGGCATCTGTACCCGAAGAAACACCGAGGGCATATTTAGATTGGCAATACTCTGCAATGGTATCTTCGAACTCTTTTAGTTTGGGCCCACCGATAAAATATTGAGATTCTATCACTTCTTTAATGACGGGTTCTATTTCATTTCTGAGTGTAGCATACTGTGCCTTTAGATCAAGTAAAGGAACATTTTTAATTTTATTTTCCATGGTAGTATTCTCTGGTTTGATTTATTGAAAGGAGCAAATTTAAGGCGATGAATAATAACAATCCATGCAAATATAAAAGATTTTAATATTTACCTTGATTTTGCGTTTATGTTAATTATATTTGGATAGGAAGTTTGAAAAGGGATTATTGCTATTCCGTGAATAAAATTTTACCTCACTACTAATTTTGCTACTGTTTTTTAGCAAAGTTGCCGATGGAAATTATATCGAAATATTCTGATAACCCAAATAATTAAACGGGAGAAAAAAAATGTATAGACTAACTTTGATTATCCTACTCACATCATTTTTTATTTCGTGTGATAATAAAACCCCGGTTGATCCTGATATTAATGGTTCCAAAGGTCAACTCTCTTTTTCAATTGACATGACCCAAGCGCCGGATGATGTAGTAAGCCTGCAAGGGATCCTTTCCCGTGTAGACCATGATACGGTCTTTTTTGATTTTGAAATGACCGAAGATAAAGCCATTGCCGAAGTGGAAGAATTAATATCCGGAACTTGGATATTGCGGGTAAACGCCCTGGATGAAGATGGTCATATTATCTACTCGGGCTCGACAGATGTAACGGTAGTTTCAGGAGAAACAACAACGGTTTATTTAAACCTTGAACCCACAACCGGAAACCTGAAAATAATTGTAACCTGGGGGGAGCGAGGTTTAAAAGAAAATATAATATTAATGGCTCAAAATTCGGAGAATGAATGGCGTGTTATTAGTCTAAATACTGATGGCAGTAAGTTTACCGATATCACTTCGGGGGCTTATCCTTTTTGGTATAAAGATAAAAGTCAGTTTATTTATAGGGTAAATACCACTACCTTTGCACTTTATGATTTGCATTCCGATGAAGTTAAAATATTGGGAAATACGTCAAACGTCTCAAATTTTTATCGATATTCTAGATACCATGATAAAATTATTTATGATTATAAAGTCAGTAATTGGAATTGGAATATTGGGCATATGAATATAGATGGGTCTCAGTCTACAACGGTTGTTTCTGATTCGGCATGGGATAAGATGCCATTTCCAAGGCCTGGGACAGATTGGATTTATTATCAAAGTAATCTTTCAGGAACACTCCAAATTTATAAAGTCAAATTTGATGGAACACAAAATGAACAGGTTACTTATGGAAGTGGCGAGTCCAGTTTTCCTGCTTTTAACAAAGAGGGCAATAAGTTAATTTATTCGAATAAAAACGAACAAGAAGAAAGCTATTTGATAATTGTGGAAGATTTTGTGACCGGGGAAAAGAAACAGTTTGATTTTAGTGAAGTGGGGGAAGCCCTTTACCCGACATTTTCTGAAGATGGAAAATATATTATTTATATTTTAGTTGACGGTCCGGAATATAAAGACCGTAGCATGTATGTGATGAATACCGATGGTACTGATAAGGTTAAGATACCTATTGATCCGGCATATCACTATTTTGCCCGACCAGTAACGTGGTAAAATTTATACAGGCCAGATTATTTAGATCTGGCCTGTATTTTTTTTTATTTTAAAAGTATCATTTTCTTTTGTTGGGTGAAAGTACCCGCAACCAATCGATAATAATAAACCCCTGTACTTACCATTTCGTTATTAGAATTCTTACCATCCCAAATAACCTGATGATAGCCTGGAGCCTGCTTTTCATTAACGAGTTCCTTAACTTTTACACCCAGTATGTCATAGATGGTAACCTTTACATTACCCGGTTTTAACAAGCCGTATCCTATTGTTGTAGATGGGTTAAAAGGATTGGGGTAATTTGGTTTTAAAAAATATTTATTTACCACGAAGGATTGATCATTCAAAGCTGTTACTGTAATGTTCACACTACTGGAAAATGGACTTTCATTTCCGGAGTGGTCTGTTGCCACTAGGGCATAATAGTAAATTTTCTCTTTTTCAACATTTGTGTCTACAAAAACGGTATCAATTGTTTCTGAAATTTTTTCAAAGTTAACGTCGTCATTACTTCTAAAAACTGTATAATACATAAAATCATTTTCATAATTTGGTGACCAATACAATATATTGCTCCCCTTTAAGGTGTCCCACCTTAAAGGGGAGCAATATACATTATTCATCTCCTGTGATTTATGGTTAGAAACTTTTATAATGAATTTAAAACTATACATAAGAAGTGAGCTATGAGCTTTCCAGAAGAATAATCACTTAGGTCAGATATATCACGTGTTATGGCAAATATATTAAAACAACCTCACTATTTCAAATTTGTTTGAAATAGTGTAAAAACCGAATGGTTTATGTATGTTTAAGTATAAAAATCACCTTACAGTTATAACCTAAAAGTAAAATTTATATATACTTTATAACCCTGATAATTTTGAAAGGAAAAAGGAAGTAGATAGTTAGTCATTAGTGCTTACTGGGGGATAATTTGTCAAGTCCTGAAATAGGTTTACAGTATTTTATTTACTAATTGTTCTTTTTCTCTCCAATTATCCTTTCTGTTTGGTTCTGAAAGGACCGAACAGTTTTCCCTGTTTTGCGAAGCAAAAACAGGGGCGCGGGGGCGG
>JAJRVW010000055.1 GCA_024277115.1 Calditrichota bacterium | reverse complement strand
TTCACTAACAACATTTTTCGTCTTTGTACATAATCCCCGGCTTCAATTTGATAAAAGTAAAGTCCGCTTGAAAAGTTCGATGCATCAAATTTTATAGAATATGTTCCTACAGGCTGGCGCGTATTTACCAACACCTTAACTTCCTGGCCTAAAAGGTTAAACACGGTTAATTTAACTTTACCGGCTTCGGCCAGGTGGTACCCAATAGTTGTGCTTGGGTTAAATGGGTTTGGATAGTTTTGACCTAACTCATACCTTGATACAACGGTGCCTTTTTCATCGGCCAACGCGGAAACAATCTTATTCGTATCACCAATCCATGTATATGTCCACTGTTGTACGGATTGCCATTGAAGATCTGTGGCATTTGGGGAAATTCCAAGGTTACCTTCCCAACCACTTCCATCATTATCATGGAAATAAATTTCTAATGGAATGCGCATACCACGTACCGGATGAAAGCGTTCGTCATCTCCGGTTACCAACGAGTCCAAAGAGATCCTGGCTTCCATCACATAGTCCGCACCACTAAACTCTTCAAAATAATAGTTCTCATCGGAAGGCGAACTAAGGTCTTTTCCGCCACTATCGAGGCGAAGTGTTTCCTGGTTTCCATAAACAATATAATCGGGTTCTGCACCACGCATTATGGAAGAGTGGACTGAGGTTTGGTTATAGAGTCCAAAAAACAACTGAAAAGCATCCTGATCCCACCAGTTTCCGGCACTAAAAGAATATACATTATCGACTACATCGGCAAAGAAATATATATAGTCATCGTCAAAAGCAAGATAAACGGTGCCCGTTAAGTCATCGGCATCGGTTACAGATTTCCAGGGATAATCTGTTTCCGGTGTGATAACAAAAGGCATAATTCCCGCGGCTTCCCACTCACTCACATCACCATCAGCAACAAAACCATCCGGGGCCGTGTCGGAGAAGACAGGTATGCCTTTTGCGGCATTTGTTGTTGGTGTGCCTGCTACACCTGCATCACCTGTATTTCCGGCATTATCTGTACAGGTTACGGCATAATAATAACTCATATTTTTGTCCTGTAAAGGATAGCGTAAATAATGTACCGCACTCTGAATATCTTCATCTATTTTTGACGCAACCATTTCCACACCATCTGTATTCAAGTCCGTAATCGGGTTTTCACTTGCATAAACCGTATAGGTTTCACCGCTTTCTCCTTCTACATCTTCCCAAACAACCAGGTTAAAATAGTTTGATGGATTTGGGGCTGCCGAAACACCGGCCGGCGCAGCAGGTGGAATATCATCTGTAACACCCAAACTAAAAAGAACGACATCATCAAAGCCATAAGCTGCCGGCTTACCGTCACCCGTCCATTTTGTCCCAACCAAAACGATACCCACTGTGGCCGTACCTTGCGGCATCACATGTGTAGATGAAAACTCGCCCCATTCTGTAGTCGCGGGTTGAATATCTTCCCAGGCTTCAATAACATTGCCACCAGCATCTTTAGCTTCCATTTTTAATGCGCCAAAATTGCCACCGGGATCTTCAGCCGAAAAATCCTTCATCATTGCCGACATTTTCCACATCTCTTTGGCAGATGCGGGAATGCCTTCTTCGCGATACACAACGGCCCAGTTGTTATCATCTACACCAATTTCCATATAATTATCGCCAGAATATGCGCCTGTATTCTTCACTTCTGCGTAACCGCCGCCAATGGCAACCCCCCAACCAGTTAAGCCATCTTCAAAACCTGCGTTAGATAGAGCGTTGTTGGAACCTTTTAAACTAATATGGTCTAAAATAATCGATCCTGTAGCGACATCACCTTCACCACTGCCGCCGATAGAAAACTCAAACGCGAAACCTTTGATTTTATCTTTATCAAGAAAATCATTTCCAGCAATTCCGGCCCATCCAGTCCGATTAAATGCTTCACCGCTCCACTCATCCAGTTCGGGAATAGCCCGGCCATCAACTAAAGGCATTTTAATTTCTTGCCAGCCCGGTGCGTTATCCAATACATAATGAAATGAATAGTAAAACTCCATTTTATTTGCATCCGTCGTTGTATCCGGGGCATCGCTTACATCATATAATTCAAATCGCAAATGTACTTTGCCCGCAACATCTTGTGGTGTGATATTATTGTACCAGAAGCTAATGCTGTCGTATGCAGACCAATCCATTACCTGGGAATCCGGAGCTAAATAATATATTTTAGAGTAACCACCCCAAGGCTCAATATTATGTGCGCTATATTCTGTTAACTGGGCGCCCGTCCCAAAAAGAAAATCACCAGACTCCAGCGTATAATTAATAAAGCCCTTCGACGAATCTGCTGCATCTGAGTTTTCAAAAATCCAATAACTCGAATCCAACTGTGTATCAAAGGACTGAATTACCTGTTGGGCCACTATAAGCCCGGGCAATATAAATAAAATTAAAAATAAAAAAGTCTTTCTCATAAAGACCTCCTCCATTAAGTGAATAAATATTACAAAAATGATCGCCACAAACTGATCACAACAATTATCAAGAATAATGAAACAACGCCATTTAGGCGCAACCACTTGTTTTTAGAAAAGCTTAAACTATTTGAGATACCACTAAAATAGCCATTGAGCGAGAAAGTATACGAAGAATTGTTTTTAATTGGCCGGTTTACAAAAACACTCCTTGCAAAAAGGGCAACAGATGAAATAAAAAAAAGAAAGACAGCAAAATGTAAAAAATTTATCCCGACAAAGGTCTTTGCAAATTCATTTTCAAGCCCAAAGACATCATTATATAATTCAAGTATAAAACGCATTAACCCAATTGTGCCACCTATTAGCAATGCTGCTATCGCCCCTTCGCCATTAACACGGCGGCTAAAAACCCCAAAAATAAAAATTGCGGTGATTGGTGGGCTTATGTAAGCTTGTACACTTTGCATATAAATGTAAATATTGGCATCAAACATCTGGGTTAGAGGAACCCATAGTATGCCTGCAATCACAACCAAAATAGCTGAAAGCCGGCCAACTAAAACAAGTTTTCGCTCATTGGATTGTGGAAAAAAATACTTATAAAAATCCATTGTAAATATCGTTGCCGCACTATTAAACACCGCTGAGAGTGAAGACATTAAAGCTGCAAGAAAACCGGCTACGATTAACCCCCTTATACCTGGCGGTAAACTAAGCTTACCAACCAAGGTAACAAACGCATTATCACCATTGACCGACGGAAAAAGTGAAATTGCAACCATTCCCGGAATAACCAAAAGGAATACCGGAGTTGTTTTTAAAAAACCTGCCAAAATGGTTGCCGATTGAGCATGGGCAATATTTTTAGCTGCCAAAACCCTTTGTACAATATACTGATCCATACACCAATACCAGATACCTAAGATAGGAGCGCCCAATAAAATACCCGTCCAGGGAAAATCAGGATCCGATGCAGGCCTGAACATTGAAAAGTATTCTTGTGGAAGCCTGTCCTGTAAAGCCTGAAGTCCCCCAACTTCCTGCAAGCCAAAAAAAGTGAGAACAATTGCCCCGGCCAAAAGAAAAACTGTTTGTATCGCACCCGTATAGATAACAGACCTTAAACCACCAACAATGGTATAAACACCTGTAATAACAATCATAACAATTGCGGAAGTATAAAAATCCCATCCCATAAGGTTCCGCAACAATAAACCGCCCGCATAAAGCATAACAGAAATTTTTGTAGTGATATAGGCAATAATCGAGATGGACGCCAGGTAAAACCGACAGGCTTTATTGAAACGCTTTTCAAGAAACTCCGGTACTGTAAAAACCCCGGTTCGTATAAAAATTGGCGCAAAAACCCACCCCAATAATATAAGCGCAAACACAGCCATCCATTCAAAATGCCCGACAACTAATCCACTTGTGGCACCAGAACCCGCGAGCCCAATAAAATGCTCGCTAGAAATATTTGTCGCAAATAATGATGCGCCTATTGCAAGCCACCCTATGTTGCGCCCGGCTAAAAAATAATTGCTTGTATCATCATCTTTACGAGCAAAATAAAAGCCTGCAAATAAAATCATAACAAAATACAATAGTATAATTGCAAAATCTAAGTTAGAGAAGCTATTCACGATATTTTATTCTATGGGTTTATTGAGCTTGAGGAGTGATCATATTTTATGCCAAAAATAATAATTCTAAAGATTCTCTTACGGTGGGAATAGAAAAAGAAATAAATTACCTTTTATTATTAATTTAATAAAAATATTTTTATCATTTTAATAATTTTGCAAATAATAACAGGCGATCAGAGAAAAATAAAAAATTATGTTAGCAATGCCATTCAATCATCTTATAAGGATCATTGCTTTTTGTTTTACGAGCCCTTCAAATTGTAATTGATAATAGTAAACACCCGAGGCCAAGCCTTTCCCAGAAAACAACTCCAAATGGTTGCCAGCAGCTTGTTCTTCTTTGAGTATATCCCATACAAGCGCACCAAGGCTATTAAATACTTTTAATTTTACCGGGCCACTTCTGTATAACTGGTACTGAATAGTCGTGATTGGGTTAAATGGGTTGGGATAATTTTGAAAGAGTTCGAATGATTGTATTTGTTCCTTATCTATTATCCCATTAATATTTTGTGCTTTAAACTCAATATAGTTGATGTTAAACCCGCCCGTAACCATTTCAATTATAATTTGATGGCTACCTTCTGTAAAATACAATTGCCCGATGCCAATTGTTTTCCATTCTTGCCAGCCATTGGTATTAGGGACAGATGTTACAAGCCCTTGCCCACCATCTGCCATTATTTTTACAAGACCGGAGTTATTATTGCTTGCCACCCTTAAATAGAGTTTAAATGAATCCGCATGTTCAACATAAAATGAATACTTCAGCCATTCGTTGTCTTCAGTCCACCCCACATTAAAGCCATTGCTTGTAGCAGTGTCTTTACACAGTTCAATATCCACTGCATCATTTCGATAATTCCATCCACTATTCCAGGCTGTATAAGTTCCAGTAGAGATTTCATAGTTTGCGAAATCATTATCCAAATAGGCAGAGGTATTTCGTCCCATGTCAAAATCCACCGCAAAAATTTTGCCTGGTATGTTGTTTCTTTTATACAGTTTGGTATCCGAGCTGTTTGGCTGACGTATTAGGGCATCAATTACATCTTTTTGGTAAATACAGTTTTCGAGCTTTGTATTTTCTGCCAATTGCAGCAGTGCGTTTAAACTAAATGCTTCGGTTAGCTTTTCACCTTTCCCTTCCCAGTAATCCAACAATACCTGGTACCCTTCGTTTTTAGGGATAGAGAGTGGGCCGGAAATTGATTCAACTTTTTTTAAAGGCCACCATGCCCAACCAATTTTATTCTTTTCAAGTAAACGGACGGCATCGTTAAACCACACATTGGAGTTTTCACCAGACTCCCCACACCAGATCGGTATATTATATGTATCACGTATATTCAACATCCACTGAATTTCTGATTGTGCGTTATAGTTCCAGTATTTATGAAAACTATAAACCATGTTGTCGTCCCAAGGCGGTGTTAACCCTGTAAAGTCATTGGCAAACCAGTTGCCTTCAATAAAAATTATATGTGTAGAATCTACCTCCCGGACTGCCTGTGTAATTTGTTTGTAAAGGTCTTTCAAAAGATTATTGTTTGGAAGTTCCCAATTAGGTTCATTGAGAAGGTCATAACCGCCAATCCAGGCGTTCCCGGCATAGCGCTCTGCCAGTTTACGCCATAGGGCGACGGTTTTCATACGGTTTAGAGGGCTTTCCCACAGGGATGGTTTTGTGCTGTCATAATCAGAAATAGCCGCATCTTTCCCCTGTCCGCCCGGCGCAGCATGCAAATCGAGGATCAGGTACATATTATTTGATGCACACCAGGAAAGTAAACTATCGGTTAGTTCAAAACCTTTATTCAGCCAGGTATTCTCTAACGGGTTGGGCTCATCATCCACAGACAGGGTAAATAAGTTGTAATGCATGGGCAGGCGTACTGAGTTAAAACCCCAGGCAGCCAATGAATCAATGTCTGATTTTTGGGTATGATTGGCCAGCCAGGCATTATAAAAAGTTTGTGTATTCTCAGGGCCAATTAGTTCTTCAATTTTTGTCCGGATTTCATGTTGGGCGCTGGCGAATGATGATGTTTGCATCATATATCCTTCCTGCAGCATCCAACCACCTAAGCCCATACCACGTAAAATTATCTCATCGCCTTGTTCGTTTACTATTTTTTTTTCTTTTGTTTTTAAAATACCGCTGGCCCATAAGCTATGCCCTGATACAACTATTAATAAAACAACTATAAAGGTCTTCATGCTAGGTTACTCCTGCCATTTATATACCCGGATATAATCAATATACATACGCTGAGGAAACTGTGTTGTATCATCCGGGTTACCGGGCCAGTTTCCTCCAACGGCCACATTTAAAATTAGATGAAACCGTTTATCAAATGGGGCGGGATAATCCTCATTTGGTGTAAACCACTTAGTTTGTACTTGATATAAAATATCATCGACATACCACTTAATTTCCTTTTCACGCCACTCAATGGTGAACACATGAAAACCATCATAAAAATCCTTTCCTTCGGGTATTGAATATTTTTCACCTGTATGTGTATTATCCGGCCAGTCGTTCCCATAATGTAATGTGCCATAAACTGTTTTAGTATCCTGTCCCAAATTCTCAACAATATCGATCTCGCCACTTTTAGGCCAGCCACCATATTCCCAATCTGTTGGCAACATCCAAATTGCTGGCCAAATCCCCTGGCCACGCGGCATTCGGGCACGGATTTCAAACTTCCCGTAAAGCCAATCCCCTTTATTTTTAGTTGTCATACGTGCCGATGTATATTCCTGGCCCTGATATTTTTCTTCACGGGCCTCAATAACCAGCCAGTCATTAAGAATAAACGCATTTTCTACGCGGTCGGTGTAATATTCCAATTCATTATTCCCCCACCCATTGCCATTGGTGCCTATCTCAAAATTCCACTTATTAAGGTCAATGGCTGTAGAATTAAACTCATCATTCCACACAAGTTGCCAACCGGGTTTTTTAGTATCAATTGAGCTATCCGCCTTGGCCGGGCTCTCAGAACAGGATACGTGTAAGACGGGCACCAAAAATAAAAAGGGATAAACTAGTGAAAAGATTGTTTTCAATTTATTCTACTAAGTAAAAATTTAAGGGTGTGAGTTACCAGACAATTGCATATCGTATGCCACAACTTTATTGATTGGGTTTATTCAGTTTTTGGAAGGGGGTGGGGCTTAAAAATAATTTTGGGGAAAATAAATAGGTTTTCTTGTCGGCTTTTATTGACCAAGGTAAATTATTTTAAACCCAACTCTTTACACATCCGGTAATAATTAGGCGGCGCCAACCCGAGTTCCTGGGCAGCCTCCGTATCCGACGCCCTATGGCTTCTTACAAATTGAAAATAGTCCCTTTTTAATAATTTTTCCATTTCTCGCCAAGGCAAAATATTTCCCTGCTCCCATTTAATATTGGGCTTCTCATCATTAAACCGGGAGTATTCACGCTTTGCACCCAATGCATTTTCCACATCACTACGGGTAATTTTTCCTTTTATTAAAAAGAGTAACCTTTGGAGTACATTTTGGAGCTGGCGCACATTGCCGGGCCAATCATATATTTTTAACAATTCCATCGCTTCACGTTCAATTTCCGGCATTTCCATAGAAAGTTCATCTACATATTTTTGTATAAAAAACCCTACAAGCTCCGGAATATCTTCCGGCCGTTCCTTTAGTGCAGGGATATAAATAGTGACAACATTTAACCGATAAAACAGGTCTTCACGAAAGGTTTTTTCGGCAACAGCCTGCTCCAAATTAACATTGGTTGCAGCTATAATCCGTGCATTAACTTTTATTTTTTCCGTACGCCCGATTTTATCAATCTCACCTTCCTGCAATACCCGAAGCAATTTTACTTGCGCAGAAAGCGGGAGCTCTCCAACCTCGTCCAGAAAAAGCGACCCGTTATTTGCCACCTCAAACAAGCCTTTTTTTTCCTGAAAGGCCCCGGTAAAAGAGCCGCGTTCAAAACCAAACAATTCACTTTCTATTAGTTCCTGCGGAAGGCTTCCACTATTTACCGTTACAAGTTTTTCATATTTCCGTTTACTTTTATAGTGGATATGCCTCGCCACTAATTCTTTTCCCGTACCCGAAGGGCCATAGATCAAGACATTGGCTTCTTGGGCTGCAACCCGTTCAATCTGTTCACACACGCGTTGCATGGCTTCAGACTGGCCCAAAATCCGGTTGGCGGATAATATTTCATCTACAGATTGTTTTAGTTTGCCATCCGAATGGCGCTGTTTAATTTCGAGCTTACGTGTTTGAAAGGCGTTAATAATGCTCAGGATAAAATCTGTGGGTTGATAGATATAATCTTCGATATCCCCCGGATATTTTGTACAATACCACATGGCCCCTGCTTCCAAAAGGGCGTTGGCAAAATCAAAATCGCTCACATTGATGGTCATTTTTGTAACGACAATTATTTGCAAAGTAGAATCAATTTTTTTGATGCGACGAATCAGGGTTTCTCCTGTAATTCCCCCAACAATCTGAAAATCCATAATAACCACATCGTAAAACCCACTATTGTTTCTTAGACAATTAAGGGCGGCTTCACCATCTGCAACCACATTTCGGATTTTTATTTTTTCCTCAAATGGCGCTATTGTGTTTTTAACGCGTCGTACATCATACTCTTCATCTTCGATCAATAAGATATTAATCGTGTTTTTAATAATCACATATTCCCCTATTTATTAAACCGGCGCAGTAATAAGAAACCTGCAACCACCATGCTTATTATTTTCTACATCTAAATTCCATCCACATCGCTTTGCAACTTCGTAGGCCAGATAACAACCATAGCCTGAATTGCTATTATTTTTAGTGGTCATATTTTCTTGAAAAATTGTTTTTTTACCGTCCTTGTTTTTTTCTAACAGCTTGCTTGCAATTCCTTTGCCATTGTCACTGATCATAATATAAATATATTTTTCGTGTGGCATATAACGTGTTGAAATAACAATTCGGACTTTTTTATCAGCGGAATGATCAATACTGTTTTGGATAATTGGTTCCAGGATTTCCCAGACTACATATTCATTAATATGGACATCCGGTAAGTTTTCTCCCAAATCCAGTTTAAAATTTATTCGCGGAACGTCCTTGGATAAACGCAGAAAAATATTGTCGATTAAAAAATGGATAACACTGTTAAGCTGGGTTTTAAAAATTGGGTTTCGTATGGTTTGTAACGGTGGGTCATACCATTTCATATCATAAATAACGCGTGATATAAAATTGGCATATTTCGTCACATGATTTTTAATTTCACCCATATTCTCAGAATCTAATAAACGGAGGTCTTCCTTTATAAACCCCATCACTTTTTCAGCTTTATGGTGTGTATGATATATTCGTTTAGTAAATAATGCTTCTTTTTGATAATTGATTTGTTCACGCAGGTGTGATTCACGCTCTTCAAAAAGCTGTTTTTGTGTTTCATCACGTTCTTTAACAGTGTACGAAGAGATGTAAAACATCGCCAGTAACCCAAAGAGGATTAGGGCCGAGAATACAAGGGCAGTCTGATCATAACTTGAAATGACCTGTCGGTTTATAAATGAGAAATCAGGAGAAATTTTTAAATACACGGCACCTGCAAACTCGCCATTAGGAACAAGAGGCACAAAGACATGATAAGTGTGTTCCCCTTCTTCCATAGTGTAAATTTGTTCTGTTTGCATTATTTTCTTTGCAATACCCCGATATAAAGCAACTGCATTGTTTTGATGGGCTGTTTCCGTTTGAGGCCTTTTCTCGTTAAAAAGGAAATTATAAAAAGAACTGCCGTCTTTTATAGCAAAAATCCCATCACCTTCCGAGATTAACACTAAAATTTCATCTATATTTTCCTGTAAAAGTTGTTGGCTAAAGATAATGTTAAAGGCCTGGATCATTTCTCTCTTTTTTTCACTGGACGAGTTCTCAATAATCCCACTGGTTTCCAACAATAACTCCAAAGAAGTAGTCGTTAAACTGGCAATGCGTTCAGCTGAGTCGCGTTTATACCAATCTTGTGTTTCCCCTTGTAGTTCAGTGAGTGATATTTTATGTACAAACGAAACAATTATCTGGAAGAAAATTAAAACAATGAAGAGGACCAGCAAATGTTTCCACTCAAAATGATAATGGCTTATATTATTTGTAAGCGAAGGTATATTTTTATTATCGCCCTTCATTTGATAAAAATCCTTCGTGAATTAATTTTTTCTGTTGCTAAGCTCAATGCACGGTCCACCGAAATTTCTTTTCTTAGCGCCTTATGCAGATAATGGGCCATAATATCTGAAATCTGAGTATAGTCCTCTCTGAAAGGACGGTGTTTCCCCTTTTTCAACAATTTATAATACAGCTTCAAAGTTTTGTCCCCGGCAAAAGCCGAATCCGAATATATACTTTTTAGTGCTGGAAAGTAACCGCTTTCGGAATACAAAATATGTTGGCTTTTTTTTGAAACCATGTATTTTAAAAACTTCAGGGCTTCATCCTTATTTTTCGAATATTTTGAAATCATCAGGTTCCATCCACCATACACCGCATTTTTTGTTTCGCCGGGCCAATGTGGCAATGCCGTTATTTTATAATTTTTTAATTTATAAGCGTATTCCCCGGCCTCCTCTTCTTTTCTAAATGAACCTGGCCATCCACGAATAAATACGGCATCGTTTTCCAATGCGTAGAGCTTGCTCTTATTTTCATCAAATTCTAAAATTTCTTTGGGCGAATATCCATATTTGTGAATTAAATCCACCATGAGTTGCAAACTTTTTCTGGCGCCGGCTGTATTAAGGTTTATTTTTTTAACCCCAAAAATCTCTTCACTACTTTTAACCGGCAAGGCCTCGTGAAAACTGCAAATCATTCCCTCAAAATTATCGCCTGCAAAAAGAAAAAAAGGATAGGGCGTGTTTTTAAAGCGTTCGCCAAGTTTAAGGAAATCGCCCCAGGTAATTGAATCAAGAAAGGTTGAATCTTGAATGCCTATTATTTTGTCGAGCAGGTCTTTTCGATAATACATAAGCCCCATATCTGTATAGAGGGGCAAAGCAATCAGTTTACCACGGTACCTGCAGGATTCGATTGTGTGCGCCCAAAATTTTTTAAGATAATTATTATCAAAATAAGCATCCAAAGGAAACGACCACTTGGCAAAACGTGCCCCCCAGATTAGATCTACGGCAAATATATCTACCCGTTCACTCTTACTTCGCAACGACCTGGCAAGAATTTCTTTCCGCTCATTTGTTGTGAATTTGGTAAAAGGCAGGTTTACAGGAACAACTTCAATTTTACCTATATTTTCCTTATTAAACGCATCGATTATTTTTTCTTGTGCAGCAGAAATATTGTCAACATAGTGGATTTTTACAATTCCATTATTACTGTATTGCGGTAAAATAAGACTATCTTTGAAGAGTAAAATAATAAACACAAAAAATATCGCTAAAAGCAAAAGTGTAGATTTTTTCAATTTTGTACCTGATTAAATGGAAATAGGTTAGAATATATGTGGCGAAAATATATATGACAAGAACAAAATAAATCTGTCTAATTATTTGGGAAAACTCATAAATATTGAAAGTAAATGGACTTAAAGACGTCACTAATTGTGGCAACTGCGTTTCCCAACGAGACAAAATGGGCCGACAATAAGATGATCACTTACCACCGTAAATTATTTCTATATTTAAAGGGGGCCAATAAACCTTCGTTTCTTTTCACCTTAAATCTCCTGGTGAAACAGAATCACCTTTAAAAAGCTTTTTAATTATCCCCATTAAGCAAGAAATATAAGGGACAAGTTTATTTTATTGACTCTTAAAAGTGCACGCATTAGAATAATGCTCCACCTTCAATCTTTTAGTGATTGAAATTCCACCTATAAAAACCCAAAATATCTCTCTAATTATTATGAAATCTCCGCTAGAAAAAGTCAATCACAAAAACATGCAATATCCGATGCTGGAAACCAAACTATTCATTCCACAAGAGCAACCCAGCCAAGTCTTACGGCCACACCTGATTGAAAGGTTGAATAATGGGATTGAAAATAAGCTAACCCTGGTTAGTGCACCCGCTGGATTTGGGAAAACAAGCCTTGTTTGTTCATGGCTCGCCAAAAACAAAATGCCTGCATGCTGGATTTCGTTAGACAACAGCGATAATGATCCCATTAAGTTCCTTCACTATTTTATTGCAGCAATAAGAACATTTAACGAGTCCTTTGGGCAAGATGCCTTAAGCTTGTTAAAATCCCCACAACCTGATTTAGAAGCCATCGCACCAACAATCGTGCGAGAAATCATGGATATTTCAGGTAGGTTCATCCTTGTGCTAGATGATTATCACTCAATAGAAACGATGGCTGTTCACTCAATAGTCGAGTTTTTATTAGAAAATCAGCCCGGGCAATTACATTTGGTATTAACGACCCGTGCCGATCCACCTTTACCATTTGCCCGATTAAGAGTTAGAAATCAGTTAACAGAAATCCGGGCAACAGACCTTTCTTTCTCTGTCAACGAAACCAGTGAGTTTCTTAACGAATTAATGAACCTGAATCTTTCAAATAAAGATATCACAATACTCGAATCACGAACTGAAGGCTGGATTGCCGGACTGCAACTCGCTGCTCTTTCTCTGCAAGGTCGTGATAATATTGCGCAATTTGTTGATTCATTCGCTGGCGACAACCGACACATTGTGGACTACTTGGCCGAAGAAGTTTTAAACCTTCAATCTGAGCCTATTCAGGGTTTTTTATTACAAACCTCTATTTTAGAACGGTTTTCTGCCTCACTCTGCGATTTTATCACAAATAAAAAGGGTAGTCAAAAAGTGCTGGATCGTCTGGAAAAAACCAACCTGTTTATTATTCATCTGGATGACAAACGGCAATGGTACCGCTATCATCACTTATTTGCAGATTTATTACGCCAAAAACTACAGCAAAGAGAAAATTTAAGTATAAGCGAACTACATATTCGAGCAAGTATCTGGTATGAAAAAAACAATCTGGAGATTGAAGCTTTTGACCATGCCATCGCCGCCCAAAATTTTGCGCGGGCTGCTGACATACTTGAACCTATCTGGCCGGAAATGGACGGACGTTTTCAAGCTCCAGCCTGGTTAAGGATGGCAAAAAAGCTGCCAGACTCCTTATTTATTTATAGACCCGTACTATGTGTAGCCTATGCATTGGCCTTGCTCAGCAATGGCGATTTTGAAGGGGCGACAAACCGGCTTAAAGATGCCGAACGTGCTCTAAATTTATTAGACAAGAAAGCGCAAACAGCCGCTCCTGATAATACGATGATCATTGTTGATAATAAACAGTTTCAATCCTTACCTGCATCTATTGCATCTGCCCAGAGTTATAATGCCCAA
This sequence comes from Calditrichota bacterium, assembly GCA_024277115.1. Taxonomy (GTDB): domain Bacteria; phylum Calditrichota; class Calditrichia; order Calditrichales; family J004; genus JABFGF01. The sequence continues at coordinate 1,510 of JAJRVW010000055.1, read as the reverse complement.
GCGCACGGAAACATCCAAGACACTAAAAAATACGCTCAACATGCTCTTGACCTTTTGCCAGAGGAGGATTTTGCAGGAAGAGGGCCCGCAGCAGCATTATTGGGACTTGCGTATTGGACTCTGGGCGATCTGGAAAAGGCCTTTCAAGCATTATCCGATGCGATGGATGGTTTCAGGAAAGCCGGTCAGGTTATCTTTGCTTTAAGTGGTACATACGGGATGGCCGATATTAGAATTGCCCAAGGCAGATTGCAGGATGCTTTTAGTGTCTATGAGCAATCTCTACAATTTAGTGAAGAACAGGATGACACAGGATTAATAGGCATAGCAGATATTTATTTGGGCTTAAGCGGGCTATATCTTGAACAAGGCAATTCCGTTGCCGCAAAAGAAGCCCTGATAAAAAGTGAAACATTGGGAGAAAAGGCTGCCCTTGCAGATTGGCCCTATCGTCATTCATTATTAAAAGCACAAATTAAACAATCTGAGGGAGATTTACTCGGCGCACTTGATTCCCTTTCGGAAGCTGACCGTTATTATTTTAAAAGTCCTGTTCCCGATGTCCGTCCGGTGAAAGCATACCAAGCGCAGATTTGGATAACACAGAATAAATTAGATAAGGCCAGGAAATGGGCAAAAGACAGTGGCCTGTCCCCTAAAGATGACCTTTGTTTTCTGCATGAGTTTGAACACTTAACACTTGCCAGGTTATTTATCGCAGATTATAAATATAATAAGAATCCCGACTCTATCTCAGTTGCAACTGAATTATTGTTACGCCTTCTAAAAGAAGCCAATAAAAAAAACAGATCAGGAAGTATAATTGAAATTTTAATTATACAGGCAATCGCCTATACCTTAAAAGAAAACATCCTATTCGCAAAATCTGCAATAATCCAAGCGCTCCACCTTGCCGAACCTGAAGGTTACGTAAGAATTTTTATTGATGAGGGGGAACCTATTGCCAGAATATTAGAAATGCTTCTCGAAGAAAATATAAACGTTTCCGTTTTGTATGTAAGAAAACTCCTTTCAACATTCAGCTTAAGTGATTTCAAAAAGGTTCCTGTGGGTATGATCGATGCTTTGAGTGAACGAGAATTGGATGTTTTAAAGCTTCTTTCTATTGGCTATTCTAATAAAAAAATCACTGAAGAACTTTTTATTTCATTAAGCACCGTTAAAACACACATCCGTAATCTTTTTGCAAAACTTAATGTGCACAGTCGTACTCAGGTCATTGTAAAAGCTAAGGAACTGGAGTTATTATAGAACATCAATTTTAAACCCATTCCTCAACTACACTGTGTTCCCTTCTTAAGTTGTTCTATTTTTTATTTTGTTCCAAAACCTAACTCATCCCCTAAAATCATCCTTTAGAACGATTACATCCGCATTCAAACTCCGTAATGTTTCAGGGTAACAACTGGTACAAAAAGGAGCCCAAATAATGACAAAACAATCTTGGAATGATCCGGCAAAGTATACAATAAAAGTTAAAGGGTGCCTC
>JAJRVW010000054.1 GCA_024277115.1 Calditrichota bacterium | reverse complement strand
TATTACAGAACAAGCCTAACAATAAAAATTAAGCTGACTGGAACAGCGATGTGCGAATTTGAATTTTCGGTGCTCGCATAACGTATTTTAAAATACCAAAGTATAGTGCTCCGTATGTTCCAGCAGCTTATTTTTGCCGTTGGGCGAAAATAATAATTTAAAAAAATCATAATCGATTTTACAATAATTGATCTTTGAGAGTAATATAATGCAAATTATACCAATTGAAATATCAACTCTTACTCCTTTGTGGAGCGGCGGAGTTAATCGGGATTGCGATCGGCTGCATGAGAACGGTCTTATTGGCAGTATTCGCTGGTGGTACGAAATATTTGTTCGTAGTTTAGGTGGAAATGTTTGTGATATTATTTCTGAAAACCGATGCAATTATGAAAAAAACAAAACATGTTGCGATGTGTGCAAAATTTTTGGTTGTACAGGTTTATCCCGACAGTTTTCTTTAAGGATCCAAGAAAATGAAACATCAAAGTCACCAAAATTTTTCATTCCCAGCGGACGTTGTCATAAGGGGAGAAATGGCAAACAAGACCATGTAGGTGGTTGGCATCTTCCTGAAGGTTTTATGGGCAACTTTTCTCTCGATTTTATAAGCTCTAATCCGGATTGTATGGATGTATTAAATATTTTGTTGTTTATGCACAATCACACCGGGTTTACTGCAAAAGCAAATATCGGTTACGGCATCTTTAAAATTAACAATCTGGAAAGTCTCCCACAACCGGCCCAACAATTTAATATTTCGCGCAACCCTAAAACTGATTATCCAATCCTGCAAAATATGTTTTTTCTGAAAGTTCAGATTCCAAAGCCGGATCTATTTGGTCTGGAAGAAATAAATAGGCTTAAAACTCGTAAAGTAATATGGAATGACTGTAAGGCAGAAATAAAAGAGGAATACAGAACAGAGTTAGAAAAATATCTTGAAGATGAAAATATTCTTTTTTTACCAACTGCACCAATTATTAAAAATAGACTGCGAAAATATAAAAAGAATGGCAATAGAATTTTTGATAAAGACGATATACTCGGAACAGTTAGAAAATCAGCAAGGTCTTCAAAAATCAATATTTCCAATTTATACCCAAAGGATGGTGATTGGGAGTTCCGAGTATGGGGATGGTTAGACAAGAAAAATCTTGTTTCTGAACTGCATGAATTTTTTAAGACCAAAATCCCCAGCATCTTTGGTTTTAAAGAAAATGATGTTCAAATTCAATGGCGGGAGTTTAGCTCATCACATGACACTTTTCTAAAAAATGAAACAAATTTCGAAAATTATTTGAGGAGCTTATTGAATGACTAAAAAAGAATTTCTGGCAGAATATTCCACACGTAAATTACCAAGAACTTCAACTGTGCATAACAATACAAATACTTATTCTAATATTATTCAAATTTCTCATTCATTGCTGGATTTTGGTTCCTGGCGCAAAAATAAAGCCAGGGGAGATTTTCAAAATTGGGTTAGCAAAAACGGTCAATATAATTCGCTTATAGAAACAGTTAATGAAAATTATTTAAATAAATTTGGAATGCACACCTTTAAACCCGATATTCAAAAACTTGTTTCTTTTTCCTTTTTTCTACAGTTTAAATTTACTCTTGCTAAACCGTTCATTTCTCGAGACGATGAAAGTTTTTATATCACTGAAAATCCTGTGAAAAAAGATAAAGTTTTTAAAGTGCCAATGATGTCACCTTCCGGCTGGAAGGGCAACCTGCGCTGGAGCGCTGGAAGGGATTTTGTAGAAGAGCTTTCCTGTAAACTTGATGAAATTTTTGTCAAAAGGTTGCAGTTGATTCGCATGTTTGGAAATGAGACTGAAGCGACTAATCAACATTTTAATGCATGTATTTCGCAGAAACTGTTCAATAAAAAAGGAAAGAATGAAACTAAAGAAATCGGTAAACAATTTCAGCAATATCTGGAAGAAGCAATTCCTGCAATAAAAAATGTGTCTGGGCTTCAAGGGTGGCTCTATTTTTACACGACTTTTTTCGATAAGATCGATTTAGAGGTGATCAATCCCCATGACCGTAAAAAACGCACAGGTACCATACCCATTTATTTTGAGGTTGTGCCCATTAATGCTACCGGTACCTTTAGTTTGTTATGGTTTCCTTACGATCTTGTAGAAAATAGCATAGCTCGGAAACAAGCACTAAAAGAGAATTGGATGGTTCTTAAAAAAGCCTTAAAAAATATGTTTTTAATTTACGGATTTTCAGCTAAAAAGACCAGTGGCTTTGGAGTTATCCAAGATTTAATAAGTCATAAAAGATTTATTATTGCAGGCACATCAATTGATTTACAGCAAACTAATGAAGACTCTTTTATTAATTTTCTGGAAACGGTTGATTGGCTGATTATGGAGGTTGCCGATGAGTGATCGATTAAATGTGCTTGCGGAAAACTGCAATAATATCTTGCTGGCAGAAATAGGTGCGATGATCCATAACATCGGTAAGATGAGTGAGGAACATCTGAAACAAGGAAAATTTCAACTTCATCTTTATTTCGGCGATTTTTTATATGACCTGATTCAAACTCAGACAGGTAACATCAATGGCCTGGATACTAATAACATCAACAATGCTCAAGGGAAATTTTATTCTCAGCCACTTAAAACGCTTCTGACCAATTTAAAAATATCATTTCCAACAGCCCCTTTGAATGATAGAGAATATGAATTACGAGAGTTTTCTTATTTAAGAATAAAGCAACTTTATGAGAACAAAATACTGGACAATTTATTGGGAGGCAAAACTTCTCTTCTGGGCAAATTACTTTCCGAAGCTCATGGTCGTGCCGTTGGTGGCGATAAAGGATTTACACTGGAAACAAACACCAACCAACAAGACAAAAACGCAATTCATTTAAGCACCGCTTTTGGATATGAGGTTGAAAACATTTCTTCCCGAAATATTTCTTCAGATCAAAAAAAGTTCCTTGACGAATTACAAAAAATTTTACAAGAAATTAATGATTTCATTGGTAATAATAAGCAGAGAGAAGTAAATACTGCCGTTAATAAATGGAAAGAATTATATACAAGATTCCAGCATATACTAAAAAAACACATCTCACCATACATAGCTGACACTCGCCATCCTATCGATGACATTGATCTCTACAGCTTTCACCATTCAACGGCAAGTTTTTTTAAAGCTGGCATTGCAAAAATTTTATTAGAGAATCCGGGGACATTAACTTATGCAGACATCGAAAAATTTGAATGGAAATTATTGTCGGTACGATATAACGGTCTGGATTACTTACTGGCAGCCCGAGGTATAAATGATATTTTGGGAAAACAATCGGCCTTGGAAACTGCTCTGAATAAAATAAAACAACTTCTTGAGGTTGAATATCCGATTGCAAACGAAATTTACCGCGATGAAAATGGTTCGGTATTTCTTTTTCCCACACTTGAGCGTAATATTGAAAAGGAGATTCTAAAAGAAGTTGTTGAAAAAATAGAAAACATTTTTAAGGAGGAATTGCAAAGAGATTTAAAACCGCATATTAATTTTTCAGAGTCTTCTCGTCAGGCGCTTAAATTAGGTCCGGTAATTTCAGAATTTACCCCGGAATTTAATCAATTTTATCCCGATATATCTCCAGGGCACTCCAAAATAACCATAAATGGCAAAGCCATTCAAGTTGACTTATGCCAATCCTGTCATCTGCGTTTTATTGGCACTGGCTTGAGCGGCATCATCCTTGAAAAAGCTGTAGCGCGCAAAATTTGCGGTGTTTGTTATGAACGCCGTGATAATCGTGCAAAAAACTGGTGGGAAAACGAGAAAAATGAAACCATCTGGATAGATGAAGTGGCAGATGAACATGGGCAAATCGCATTAATTGCTGGCAAGTTTAATTTGAATAACTGGTTAAACGGCTTCTTTTTGAATTCATTTTTAAACAAAACTTATCGTGAAATCTTTGAAAAAAAGCCATCATTGTTTACCAGTTTCAAAAACAAATTAAAAAGAGAAATACAAAGTAACATTAATAGAACATTTCAAAGGCAAGCTAACAATTCACTTCGCCAAGAAATATCAAATACTATTCAGCAAATCAACGATGTTATTGATAGTTGCACCCAAGTAAATATTAACAATATTTATCAGAAAATAAAACAAGAAATAGAAAATCTTAAGAATCGCTTTCTTTCTTCTGGAGTTAATATATCATATAATGATGTTGCATTTAACATATTTAAATTTTTTAAAAATAGCATAACAAAATCTTTCCCAGATTCATTGTCACCTTTTTTAAGTTTCAATCCCAACAATGCTTTTACTAATCTCAACGAATTTGATGATTTTTTAAAAAACGATAGAGATGTTTGGGGGATATTCCAGAACAATGATGAGCATAGACTCCTTTTTCTAAATGCAAAGCCTGCGTCCTTTGCTCGTATTGACCGCATCTGGCACCAGACTCGTGAATTTAACCTAAAAATTCCTTTACATATAGAAACATGCATGGATTCAATAAAACGAAATCGACTGTACATTAAAGCCATAGATGAAAGCTCTGTTCCAGCATATCAAAAAAGTTTTAAGAGTACGCACGTGTACGAGTTTAAAGAAGGTAATGTATCTTTTAGTCTGTATTGCGTTAAAGGAAGCGAAGACGGCAATCGTGAATTGGAATTTGTTTCGGCAACCAATTGGCAATATCTGAAAAAACAGTTTCATTTCAAATGGCAAAAAAAACTTACAAAAGGTACTTTATTAAAAGAAACACAAGAGAAGCTTAGTGCTCGTATTGAGTCAATCGAGATGGCAGACCAATCATATTATCCTTATGTCACTATTCTTGCGCAGCCGCAATTATTCATGTTTTGGCGCCTGCATCTCAGGCCATCGATATTGTTTCGTCGATTAAACGGCACTACGACGAACAGTTCTCCAAAGTCAAAAATCGTCTTCCGTTAAATCTGACAGTCGTTTTTGCCAAGCGGCGGCAACCACTCTATACCATTTTAGAAGCCGGTCGGAAGATGTTATCCGGATTTAACAATAAACCCATAATATGGAATATTGAAGAGGTCGATAATGATGTCCCTAATAAAAACACACAACTTAGATTACGGGCTGTACGTCATGAAAATGAAACCAGGCATTATGATATAAAATGGGAAGTCAGCGCCCGCCTGGGTGATCCCACAAAGACCGATTATTATTATCCCTATTTTTATACGGATTTATCAGAAGAGCAACAGGTTGCCAATCGGTCCGATATATTTAAAGCACCATTGTATCCAGGAGATTCTAATTGGCATTATGCCTGCCATGTAAATCAATTAAAAAAAGATGACCTGATATATGTGACTCCATCATTTCTTGATTTTGAATTTCTGGAAGTTCCTGGTCGGCGTTTTGATCTTTATTATCAAAATAATGTCCGTTGGCTCAGGCAAAGCAAACCGTTTTTTCTGGATGAATTGGAACACATATTGAAAGTATGGCAGCTTATCTCAAATGGCAGATTGACCAACTCACAATTCCGGGGATTGGTTGAGGTAATTGAAGCAAAACGAGAATCATGGCTACAAGATAAGGACGCAGATGATACTTTTAACAAATTCGTAAAATATACTATTCAAACGCAAGCTAAGGAATGGTATCAATGCCTGACTTCAGAAGAACAAACGTTGATTTTTGAATTTTTCATCAATGGACGTTTGTTAGATGTCTATGAATTATTTATGAAAATCCTTAAGCGGCGATTAAAGGAGGAATAGCATGTTAAACCAATATTTATTGATGACACTGGATCCGGTTCACATTGGCACCGGTGGTTATCGTCTAGGACGCGTGGATAATAGTATTGCGCGTGAGCCGGGGACTAAACTACCTAAAATTCCGGGGACTTCATTGAACGGAGCAATTCGTACTTATGCTGCCTATGTTTACGAAAAGCCAGAATGCGCCGGTCAAAGCGGACATTGTGGTCAATCTACCTGCCCGATATGTTACACCTTTGGTAGTGTTAGCGGTAATGGCGCTAACCAGCGTGCCCGGGCTGGTACCATCAATATTTTTGATGCTCAGATATTATTTTTCCCGGTTTGGTCAATGATGGGGCCTATATGGATTACCACCAAAAATATTTTAGACCGATATGAATGGGTCAATAAAAATATCCCATCGTTAAACGATGACCAATTTGTCAGTACATTTAAAAGAGATGTTGCATTGAACTTTGGCTGGTTGATGTTGGAACCGTTAAAAGAAAATTCTCAAGTAACTATTCCACCAAAGAATGGCTCCACTTATCCTGAATTCAATATTATAAAGGAAAAAATTGCCATAGTATCTGATCATATATTTTCTCGAATAGTAAATGACAATCTGGAAGTGCGAACATCTGTTTCCATCAATCCTGAAACAGGTGCTGCGGAGAGCGGTGCCCTATTTACTTATGAGGCAATCCCCAGATCAACTTTTTTAATACTGGAAACAGTTGTAGATGATTTTGGGCAGTCTTTTCCTTCGTTAGATTTCTTAAATAAAAAGATTACGGAGTTAAAAAGTAAAAGCGAATTAGAAGAACAAGATGAAAAGAAACTAACAGAAATGGAAGAAGCGAAAAAGAAGTTGGAATCATCATCAGTGAAAGAGGAATGGACTGATGTAAAAAAAGTATTTGAAACCGGTCTTTCTAATATTGAAATGTTGGGTGTAGGAGGCATGGGAACTCGCGGTTTCGGACGTGTGCGATGGGTGAAATTTACAAAAGGGCAAAATGAGCCAACTGAAATTAAGCAGGAGGTGAGTGAGAATGCATAGCAATAAAAACCTGGACAAATTGGCTGGCGAAGTGGCGCTGCAGATATGCGATCCTAATGTAGTGGATATTGGCACGGTGGAAAATCTTGCCACGAAAGCCTTAGGCGTGTTACAAGAGCAGGGCGTGTATGCGATGATAGTTTTCTTGCTTTCAAGAAGTGGTGATAAACCATTTAACGATTCGAAAATTTCCAATGAGAATAAGGCTGCAATTGTTTGTATTGACAAATTAAATGAATCGCTAAAGAAAAAACCATTAGACATTTTGGCATTAAATCCAAATGGAGTGAACTCTCTGAAATCAGAAAATAATAATGATTCAAAAAATGATATTCTTAAGATTTACTTGAAAATATCGGAATCCCTGGAAAACCTGCTAATGGTGAAAGAATTTTATGAACAAACATTGGTATATGTACGCCACATATCCAAAGGTCTGAAATAATGAGTACAATAGAAAACAATATGCCAATCTGGAAAGCATATAAGATTATTTTCCGCTTACTCTTACCACTGCATATCGGATATAAAAAAATGGAAAATATTCAATACACACGTCGATATATCCCTGCCAAAACCATCTGGGGGGCTTTAACTGCTGCCATCGCAAAAAAACAGAACAATCGAAAATACTCAGAGATTGGAAAAACTCTTAAAAGTAATTTAAGATTTAGCTATTTTTATTTATCTGAAAAATCTGATGGCAGCAAGCCGCTTATTCCCAATTATAGTGAAAGTGAATTAAAATTTGATGGTTATTCAATAGTTGAATTTGAAAGAAGATTTTTAGATTCCTATGCTTCAACCGCAGTACTACCAATTTATAATTCTGCTGAAGAAGAAAGCCTGCATGAAATTGAGATATTAGCAAACCATGTAAAAGAAGAACCAGAAATCCAAGTATTTCTGGTTGGGTACATCTTTGAAAGGCAAAATGCAAATATTCCTTATTCATGGCAAGATGCCTTAAATCTTATTCAAATTGGAGGGGAAAGAAAATACGGTTTTGGAAGATTAAAACTGATTTCATTTCAACCTGTTAGTGCTACAACGAAATTATTTGACGTATTCGAATTTGAATTAAACGAAGCGGATCCAAAAATTAAATTATTAAGTAACCATCCATTTCCTGGACACGTAGCAATTTCCCAGAAAAATAGCGCTTCTAACAAAAAAAACGAAGATAAATTTGAAAAAATAAACGGTGAGAATGAGGTCCTAGTTTTCAGGGAAACTTCTCAGGGTAGTAGGTTCGGTTACAATATTTCTAATGCGATAATCACATATAGTCCAGGGTGTACCAATTTTGTTGGTGAATTGAAAATTTCCGAAAATTTGATTTTTGAATTTTATGAATATTCTGATAGTACATGGAAATCATAGCGCCCAACCAATGGCTCAACCTGACCGCAGGGGCTGTGCGGTTTTTTGAAGTTTTGAAGCCCGCATCAAGTATTTTGGTTAATCAAAGTCTGTGCTACGCAATCCTGCGGCACATATTAAAGGCACATATTAAAGGCACATATTAAAGGCACATATTAAAGGCAAAAAGTCAAGCAAAAAATTCTTTCTGGGCCGATTTTGTGAATTATTTTACCGGCTGTGTTGTTTGATTGTCTTT
>JAJRVW010000053.1 GCA_024277115.1 Calditrichota bacterium | reverse complement strand
TAAAATTGGCCAATTCACGTCGCTCGTAGGTGTAGCCAAACCAGCCATCCGAGCCCTCTGTACCAATCCAGGGCAAAGAATTAACCCAAAATATAAGTGGATAGTTTCCGTTGGAACTTAGTAATTCCTGTTTGAACCATTATTTCTGCTTTGTACCTAAAATTGATTTTTCTGGCGAATCCGACACATCGAACGGAGTTTTGAGTGAGCGGTTATCGGTTAAAATAAAACGGGTACGCCCAACTGAAAAGGCCTGGTAAATGGGCACATCGCCTTTACCCGCAACCAAAGGATAATGTGGCACATATTCCTGATACACCAAACGCGCCGCTTCCCTTCCTTTATGCGTAGAATCGCTGTTATTTGGGCCATAGTCATGATCATCCCATGTATATACAAAAGAAGTGTTTCGATAAAGGCCGGATTGCCGCACCGATGCGAGTACAGTATTAAAAGCATCCCTGTATAAGTTTTTATCATTCTTCTTTATGTTTTCGTAATGCAGATCGCCCGCACTTAAAAAGAACAACGGTTCCAGGTTTTTAATTGTCTCGAATATCATCCGGTTTGAACCCGTTGTTGTACACGATCCAAAAGCAAACGAGAATGATTCCGGCCCTTCCGGGTAAGTTTTAAATTTTCCCTTTTTTGAAAGCACAAGGGAATCACCCAAAGCAATCGCATAGAAATAAGTCCTGTTTTCAGAAAGCCCGCTTATATTAAATGTAACAATTCTATTATTTTCGGCTAAGCTGGCTGTTACCGGTCCAGCATACTGAATATTTAAAAAATCAGGGGATGTGGCGTATGCCAAACGTACGGTCAATTCATCATTAAGGCGGGCTTTAATTACGGCAGAAGTAGTAGTAGTTGCCCCGGCCCAGATAAACTCAACAAGCTGCCCGGTATTGTTTTTTGCCAACGCGATGCTTGAAAACAACAACAGGGCCAGTCCTGATTTTAATATTGTTAAAGTATTTGAATAATTACGTGAATTAAACATAGACAATTCCTATGAAAAAGGTTTCCAATAATGAAGGTAGAATAAATATTTAGTTTAGGATGCATACTTTCTGATTAAGGTACACATTCAATTTTGCAATTATTACGCCAAAACACTTGAGGAAGAGGAATAAAATTATTCGATGAGGAAAGAAGTTTCCATTTAACGTCTGTAAAACTTTACATATCTTTTATTGAGGAACTAAAACTTAAATTTAAAATCAAAAGCAAGATACGCACCATTAGAAGACGTTGGCCACACGGCTTCGCGCATGGCATAAGCCAAATTGAACTCAAATAAATCAAAATCAAGGCCACCACCCAGAGCAAGGATAAAACCATCACGCCCACCAAGGGTTAATCCAGACCGCAACGGTACCCAGGAGATTGGCCGATATTCTGCCCCAACACCAATCTGCGGTGTAAAAACATTACCAAAATTTTTAGAGAGGCCTTGTTTCCATTGTGCCATCAAAGTAAGGTTATCCAGTAATTGATAATGCGCCCCGATTAACAGATTTACAGGTAATGGCGTACTAAATGAGCCGGCAGCCATCGTTGTATCTGTCTCAGATGATCTGTCAACACCGTCATTGTTATATATATAAACAGAATCTTTTTGGCTTGATTCAAATAATTCTGTATTCGTGTCCCAATCGATGGATGCAAATAAATTCTCAACCAAAACGGAGAAATGCCAATCTTTGTCATAAACAGCCGAGGCAGAAAGGTCAACCCCAAAACCACCACCAGTTGAAAGGCTGTTTTCGGGTGTGGCAGTACGGGCTTTTATTCTCCTTTTCATATAAAGGACTTCATTATCGGTCCCGCTTCCACTCTTATTGGAATTTTGAACCAACAGGTCTGAATCAAGTATTTCCACTACGCCAATCCCGGCATAATAGCTCAACTTGGCGCCAACGGTAATACTGTCAATATCATAAGCCCTAAATTTTTTATCGATTGAATGGGCATAGGAAAAAGAATATTTTATTGCAGAAAAAGCAGAGCCTTAAACAAAATCCGGTTCAGCAAACTTATAGTCCGGGATAAAGTCCGGGCCATCTAAAACGGTTTTCAAGGTTTGTCTGTATTTTACGTTCAGCCCGCCACTCACCATCAAATCTATTCCAAATCCAAAATTATTATAGACCATGGAAAAAATACCCATGTTAATATCGGCATTTATTGCCAGCCCATCTTCAGGAAACAGATCAATCACTGCCTGTTCATCGGCTGCGCTCCAAAAGCCATTATTTCCTTCTTTCGTAAAATAACGGTTATAATCCGAGAGGGAAATTGAGCTATTAGAAATGGCAATTAAAGGCGACATAAATTTTATCTCAACGCGTTTATTAGTTGCAAGATTTGCCGGGTTAAGATTGAATGCGTCCACACCGCTATTAAATGAAAGCGCATTATTTCCAAGGCCTAATCCTGTTGCATTAAAATTTTGGGCGTAGGTAATGGCAGTAAAAGAGACTAGTATTCCAAGTATTTTTAATTTATTCATCATTTACATTCACTCTCGCTTTTATATCAATAAGACCATTATATTTTAACAGATCATTTTTCCTGAAAGTCACCGCTTTATCGTTGGATTTTATCCTTACCTGTACACCATAATAAATGGGTTTGGCATTGAATATTTGTAGCTGTTCCTGGTTGAGCTCCAAAATCAAAGATGATTTCTCAGCGAGGTTAACCAATCCGTTTTCATCTGTAATCCCGGGTAATAGATCAGCAGTTAAAACTACTTTTTTTGTTGAATCCACGATAACGTCTTTAAATAGATCCGTTGAGTCTGCAGCAAGAAAAAATTTAAACTCGGTACCAAGTGGCAGGCCATTCTCGGTGTTGATTTTCAACATTACATCACTCAAATCTTCGGTAATATTTTTACGCCCTTCGTTCGTGATGGCATCGGCAGCAATAGAATCCATAGTTGATTTAATAAAGATGTCCTCATCTATTTTTATTTTCAGAGGCGATTCGATTGAATAATCCGACCAAATTGCATCCGATGTTTCCACACTCCCCGATCCATCAATAATGGCATTACCTTCCATTTTTATTGTAGTTGGTAAAATGGCCATTAAGTCAACAATGGTACTGTTATTTTTATCCAGTGTAATCACTGTCTTTTTAGGATTATTGCTCGTCCCTGCCAATAGTTTCCGGGCCACTTTCAGGACAACCTGCTGGTTTCGATCGGTATTAATCCCGGTCAGGGTCAAATCCAGGTCAACATCAAAATTGATCTGGTTAAAAAAGTTTAGGGTAAACACCACATCCGGTAATTTAAAGGAACCTTCAAAATCTGAAAGATCGGCCAGGTCAGATTGCTCAATCGGGTCGATATCTATTTTCAGGCTATCTACACTACCTGCAAAATAGGAAACAAAAATCGAGTCCATGGTCAGGTTAACAATAATATCATCGTCAGAACTAACCGTTACAAATCCATCGCTTGCTAATGTAGTCGCTTTAATTTTATAGGCGATTTCATCAACAGCGGCTCCAGGAGTTAAATGGTTTTTAATTGTATAACCGGCCAAGTCCACCGGTTTTACAGTGGATTGATTTGCGAATAAATCTACATTTACAATTTTGGGATTATTCTGGTCATCCACCATCGTTAAGATTTGTATTTCCAGTTTGGAATTAATTTCAAGATTATTTTGGATAGTAAGTTCCATACTTCCTTTACGGATTACAGCCTCTGTAACAGATTTATCTTCGGTATTAATTGGGGAACTGTCTTCCTTCTCAATAATTTGTTCGGGTACCTCTGCTGTTGCACTCAACACATCAATTGCCGAAAGAACCACATCTGTAACAAAGCTGCTCTCCAAATCGGATTGTGTAATTGTATGAACCGTGTCAATTCCTGTAAATGGAATTATATAGTTCAGGATAAAAGCATTGGCCAACGTTTTATCTGCTAAATCCAGCTTAGAGCTTTCCTTACTGCTTCCCGGGGGAATCTTTTCTGAAAAGAGGAATTGCCCTACCGGCAAACTTGATGCGCTATCGATAACTGAGATTACCATACCTGAATCTATCTCAAGGATTAAATTATTATTGAATACGAGGTACATTTGCCCGTTTTCAATTTCGATTGATTGAAAACTATCGAAACGGACATTATTTGCAGGCGGTTCAACTGTTTGAGCTGGCAATGGTGGTATCTGAGTTCCTGGATCGGGAAGGGAAGGGAATATTTGCTTTAAACTTACTTCCGGTGTGGATTGAGGGGCTGGTTGATCCAGATGAATGATACCAATTTTTTCAACGATCTGGTCATCATCGGCCTTAAACGCCAAATCACTCTCATTTATTACTTGAGGCTCGGTACTATCCGAAATACTGATAAATACAAGCGTATCGCCAAGATTCGGATCAAAGCGATTTGTGAAGGTACTATCCGTCAGCACTTCACTCATGGAAAATTGATCTCCCCGAAAGTGTAGCTTAATTTGTGTATCCCATTTGGGGAGATAAGGCTCATTTATGGTACAGGCCACAAAGAGGGAAATAACCGTTAAAGTAATAATTGATTTTGAATATTTACCACGCATAGTTTCTTTCCATTTATTTAGATTAAAACATGTTCGGTTAAAATGTCGATTTCCTAACATCAAAAAAGCAATAATTCAATATAGTGGTCAGTTTCCGTTGATAAAATGCGCACCCGCACAAATATTTTGGAAATCATCAAGCAAAGTATGAGGGGATATCCGTGAAAATAATTCGGTGGTACTACGATCTAAAACAAATTATTAGAAATCGCTTGTTTTGTATTTACCTTTTTTCACAAAATATTGTATATTCCTCAATTCCATTATTTTATAGAAATAAAGAGTGTAATTTAGAAACAACCTAAAACAGCTAATAGGAAAAATATGCAACATAATGAAAACACATTTTATGCTACGACCATCTGCGGTATACGCCATAAAAATAAAGTAGCACTTGCCGGCGATGGCCAGGTGACCCTTGGCAATACGGTAATGAAACACTCTGCCCGAAAGATACGGCGATTATATAATGACAAAATTGTTGCCGGCTTTGCGGGAGCCGCCGCCGATGCCTTTACACTTTTTGAGCGCTTCGAAGAAAAGCTGGAACGTTATTCGGGAAATCTGCCAAAGTCTGCCGTAGAGCTTGCCAAAGATTGGCGTTCGGACCGTTATTTACGGCGCTTGGAAGCATTGTTGATTGTGATGGATACAAAAAACACTTTTATCATATCCGGGACAGGCGATATAATAGAGCCGGATGACGGCATCGCAGCGATCGGTTCCGGAGGCCCTTATGCCCTTGCAGCTGCGCGGGCAATGGTTAAATATTCCGATCTTTCGGCAGGTGAAATTGCAAAGGAAGCTCTTTTGGTTGCTTCGGATATTTGTATTTACACAAATAACAATATTGCCGTTGAAGAGTTATAGAAGGTCACGGACAAAAAATGAGATGTAAGTTCCGATCTCGCTTTTATAAGGGAGAGAAAAAGTATCCGGAAGCCATCAATTCCGTAAGAATAGCAAAATCGGGATTTGTCGACGACTCGACTTTTTAGATTTAAGAAATAGATTTTAATATTCCATATAATCCAATAGGAAATACATGAAAGAATTAACACCAAAACAAATTGTAACAGAACTGGATAAATACATTATCGGGCAGGATGCCGCAAAAAAAATGGTAGCCATCGCCTTGCGTAACCGTTGGCGCCGGCAACAGGTATCGGGTGATTTAAAAGAAGAAATTATGCCCAATAATATCATCCTGATCGGGGCAACCGGCGTGGGTAAAACAGAAATATCGCGTAGGTTGGCAAAACTGGCCGAAGCACCTTTCACAAAAATCGAAGCTTCTAAATTTACAGAAGTGGGCTATGTAGGACGCGACGTAGAGTCCATTATTCGTGACCTGACCGGTATCGGGGTGCAGATGGTGCAGGAAGAGCAAACAGCCAAAGTTGAGGCAAAAGCCAGAGAGCATGCCATTGAACGCATCCTTGACTTACTTTTACCACCTATTTCTGCCAAGAAAAAACCTGTTGGGGAGATGGACGAAACCGATGAATTACAGTTACGCCACGACCGCACGCGTGAAAAACTACGTGCCCAGTATTTGGAAGGCAAGCTGGATGAGCGTCCTGTAGAAATTGACGTACCTTCCGATGGTGTCCAGATGATGCAGGTTTTCTCGCCCATGGGTATGGAAGAAATGGGCATGAACCTTCAAGAAATGTTTGGCGGTATGATGCCAAAAAAAGTAAAAAAACGCCGTACTACCGTAAAAGAAGCTTTCAAGATTATTACCCAACAAGAGGCCCAAAAACTGATCGATATGGACGAGGTTGTAAGACTGGCCATCGACCGGGTACAAAACTCCGGAATTGTTTTTATTGATGAAATTGATAAAATAGCCGGTGGTTCCAGTAAAAGCGGGCCGGATGTATCACGCGAAGGTGTACAACGTGATTTATTGCCCATTGTTGAAGGCACATCAGTAACAACAAAATTTGGCGTAGTAAAAACCGATCATATTTTATTTGTCGCCGCCGGGGTATTCCATGTAAGCAAACCTTCGGATTTAATCCCGGAAATGCAAGGTCGGTTCCCAATCCGTGTGGAGCTTACAAGTCTGAAGGAAGAAGATTTTATCCGGATTTTGACCGAGCCAAAAAATGCACTTATAAAACAATATCAGGCCCTGCTCAAGACAGAAGGTGTCGATCTTGATTTTAAGAAAAGCGCCATCAAGGAAATTGCCCATATTGCCGCCATAGTAAACACCCGTGCAGAGAATATCGGGGCGCGCCGACTTCATACGATCCTCTCTTCCCTGCTCGAAGAAATATTATTTGATGTGCCGGATATTGAAATGGACAAAATTTCGATTGATGCAAAGACGGTTAAAGAAAAACTAAAAAATATTGTAGAAGACGAAGATTTAAGTAAATATATTTTATAATTAGTGCCTGTCCATAAAGTAGAGATTAGTTAGTTTGTCATACTGAGGTGTTTTTTACCGAAGTATCTCAAGACCCGCAAATAAAAGGACCGGGGATGGTAAAAAGAGATTCTTTATCAAAGAATGATCCAAAATGATGCAGGTGGAGAGTTTATGTAGAGACACTAAAAATTGGAACATCAGTTCTTTTTTGATTTATTAAAATTTTGGAGGAGAGTTAGTGAACAAAGATTTTATCTCGATTGCAGATTACAGCCGTGAAGAAATTGAACATATTTTTAACGTTACAAAAGACTTAAAAGATAAAACCAAAGCCGGGACCGAGCATCATGTATGCAAAGGCAAAACCATGTCCATGATTTTTGCCAAGCCTTCTGCACGGACACGCATTTCGTTCGAAACAGGTATGTACCAGCTTGGCGGCTACGCCTTGTACCTTTCGCCCAATGATATTGGCATCGGCAAACGCGAGGCAGTAAAAGATATTGCCCAGGTTATTTCGCGTTATAATGATGTAATCATGGCGCGTTTATTTGACCATGCCCACATGATGGAACTGGCCGAATATGCCACCGTACCCGTCATAAACGGCTTAACCGATTATAACCATCCTTGCCAGATAATGGCCGATATTTACACTATAAAAGAACACAAAGGCCGCCACACCGATCTAAAAATCACCTATGTGGGCGATGGCAATAATATTGCCAACTCCTGGATTAACCTTGCTGCAAAGCTGCCTTTACATTTAGTGATTTGCGCGCCCGGCGGCTATGAGCCGGATGCCAAAGCATTGGATTATGCCCGCAGCCAGAACTTAAGTACCATCGAAGTAATCAGCGATCCTGCAGCCGCAGTAAAAGGTAGCGATGTGGTTTACACCGACGTGTGGGCCAGCATGGGCCAGGAAGAAGAAGCTGCAGAGCGACGTAAAATTTTTATGCCGTACCAGGTGAATAGCCAGCTCATGGAAAAAGCAGGGAAAGACGCACTTGTGATGCATTGTTTGCCGGCGCACCGTGGGGATGAAATTACAGACGAAGTTGTTGACAGCGCCCAATCGATTGTTTTTGATGAAGCCGAAAACCGGATGCATGTACAAAAAGCAATCATCGCCACCTTGCTAAACCGCTAAGTATAAAACTTGCTACACCCCGTCCATAATTTTTAAATTCATGAACGGGGTTTAATTTTTTATCCGTTAAACAAAACCAACGCTATGTCCATTAAAATAGAAAAATTTACACCTGACTTTGAAAAAGATTGGGATAAATATATCCGGGAAGCGGATAATGGCACACTTTTCCATACACGAAAATTTTTAAGCTATCATCCTAAAGGTCGGTTTATTGACCATTCGCTGATTCTTAAATCGGCCAATAAAGTAAAAGCATTGTTCCCTGCCATCGAAATGGAACTGGACAAGGACAAAACCCTTATCTCCCACCGTGGCTCGTCATTTGGTGGATTTGTTTATCACGACCTGGGGATGAAAGAAGCATTTAGCATCACAGAATCCCTCAAAGAATATGCCAGGCAAAATGATTTTTCACGTATAATTATTACCACCCCGCCGCTTGTATACATGGCGCGTTATTCCAATTATTTTGATTTTGCCTTTCTGCAAAACGGTTTTCGTTACATGAAGCGGGAGATCAGCAGTGTTGTCCAACTTTCCGGCAAGGAAGAAAATGTTTTTGATTTATTCCGTGCCGAAGCCCGCACTGCCACGAGAAAATCAATAAAAAGTGGTGTGGAGGTCCAAATAAGCGATGATTATGAGGCGTATTATGAAATACTAAAACACAACCTGCGCATGCGCCATGATGTTGCCCCAACCCATTCCCTGGACGAATTGATCAAATTGAAAAATATGTTCCCGGAAAAAATCCAACTTTGGGGCGCCTACCTGGACAAAAAAATGATTGCCGGGGTCGTCAATTTTATTTGCAATGAAAATGTTGTCCTTGCGTTCTATATCAGCGATGATAAAACGTATCAGGCTTACCGGCCCGTAAACCAGCTTTTTTACCATATTTTCAAATGGAGCCTGCGTGAAAATTTCCATTTTTATGATTTTGGGATTTTTACGGTAAACATGGAACCGAATTGGGGACTGGGCAAATTTAAAGAAAGCTTTGGGGCGCGTGGCCTGTTTAGGGATACTTTCGAGATTCTGCTTTAAGCTTCCGGAAAACCAAAATGAAAATCCTGCATTTTGCTATCGAAAATTATTCGCAGATTCCCGCTCTCCTCGTCCGGGAAGAACGGCAAGCCGGCCATGAAAGCACACTGATTGTACTCCATGATAATAAGCGTTCCTACGACGATGACCACATTGTGCTAAACCTTCCTTTTGTGGGAACAAATGCACTTACATGGTTCAAAAAAACAGTTATTAAACAAAAACGGACTATTACAAACAAACGGCGCGGATTACCAAAAAGTACAATCGCCTGGCAACCTAAGAACGGCATCGAGAAAAACTTAATCACTCTCCGCGACTTTATTTGGGAACCCAAAATTCGTGCTGTCTTAAAAAAAATTGATGTGCAATCCTTTGATGCAATCATCCTTGACGGAGGTGCCGGTTTTTTAAGAAATGGTAAAATTATCCGGGAACTGCAAGCAAGCGGAAAAAAAATTATTTGCTGCTATTATGGAAGCGATTTCCGTACACGGGGAATAATTGAACCTGTAGATTCCATTGCTGATGCCCATTTTACTTTTGAGTATGACCACACTTTAATGCGCCCGGAAATTCAGTTTCTATACTTTCCTTTTGATGCCGGCCCGCTCCCGGAGCGCACAATAAATAAATCAAATAAAATTAAGATTGGCCACGCGCCAACAAACCGGGCAGCAAAGGGAAGTGACAAGATATTATCAGCACTGGAAAATCTAAAAAAAATTATCCCATTGAAATTATTCTTATCGAAAATATGCCTTACCCCGAGGCAATCCGTTTGAAGGCAGGTTGTGATATTTTCATAGATCAGATCGGCGAGTTGGGCTACGGTGTAAATAGTTTGGAATCACTTGCGCTTGGCATCCCGACCGCAGTGGAACTACTGCCCGATTTTGAGGATTTTTTAGGCTCACATCCGTTTATCACAATTGATGCTGAAAATATTGAAAAAAAAATATTGCCGTTTATTCAATCGGCGGAGTTAAGGAATAAACAGGCTGTACAAGGTATTAAGTGGGTACAAAATATCCATAATGCGGCCACTGTTTCACAAAAAATTTTACACACGTTAAAAAATTAATCGATATTTTCTTAGATTTTAATAATCCATGCATACATCGTGACAACCCTTTCGTAGCAAAAGGCCACTTTTAATGAGTACTAAAAGACAATTATTCTGGCGCACATCGATCAACCTCTCGGCAAAGGTAATTGCCCAGCTTCTCAACCTGGCCTTAATCCCCATTTATGTTTCGTACTTGCAAACCGCAAACTATGGCATATTAAATCTCAGTTTTGTTTTTCTCAATTTTTTGGTGCTCTTTGGATTAAGCGGCCTAAATGATGCCTTGATCCGCTTTTATTCTAAAGCCCGCAATGCCAAAACCCAAAAAATTCTTTTTTCCAGTGTGTTCTTTTTTATAACCCTGCTAACCCTTTTTATCGGGGTGATTTTAGCTCTTTTCAAAGATTCAATCGCGGGATTAATGTACAACGATCAAAGCCAGGGATTAATTTTTGTATTGGTCCTCATTGCCGGCCTTCTCGAGGCCTGGAATCTAATTATAATCGTTCTGCTGCATGCGGAGAAAAAAACCATCACGTATGCCGTTTCAATAATCTCTAAAAATCTGTTAAAACTGATAGCAACATATATTTTGCTGGATTATTGTAATCTTGGCATTTATGGCGCCTTGATGGGGGTTATTGTGGGTGCCATGGTTCTGAACCTGATTACCCTGCCCCTGGTCGTAAAAAAGATCACTTTCAGGCTTTCCAAGCGATTGTTTAAAATACTGTTTCAGTATGGGCTGCCATTTATCATTTCCGGCCTGGCTATGCACTTGCTCTTTCAGGTAGACCAGGTTATACTAAAATTTATGATTGGCCTTGAAGCTGTGGCGATTTATGGGTTGAGCTATAAGCTGGGATCGGCCGTGCAATATTTTAATACTTCCTTTTCGCTGGCCTGGTTTCCATATCTTTTTAGCCTGGAAAAAGAACAGGCGAAAAAGACAGTCCCGGAAATTTTTAGTTATTATTTTGTTGTTGTATTAATTCTGGGTAGCACCTTGACCATTCTCAATAATCTTTTTTTAGAGCCGTTCTTACCTGATGATTACAAGACTGCTGTAACCATAATTCCATGGATAATTTGGGGTTATATTATTTACGGCCTTTCAGATTTTTTAGGGGCGGGATTATTTATTCGTTATAAAAGTAAACTCTTTTCTATCCTCTCGGGGATAACTGCGTTGGTAAATATTCTCCTTAATATTATTTTTATTGCGTTTTATGGCATTCATGCCGCAGCGATTGTTACCTTTATCAGTTTTTTATTGTTTACCGCTGTTTCACATATTTATGCACAACGTCAGTTTCCAATTGATTTTGATTATAGTAGATATATTAAAGTTTTACTGCCATTTCTGGCACTAATCGCAGCTTCATTATTTGGCTTCAGTGATTCTTATTTAATCCAAATTGCCTATGGTCTGTTTTTGATGGTCTTATCTGTTTCAATTACCTTTATTTTTAAGTTTATCAATCTTCAGCAATTAAAAAACCTGCTCTCCATCAAATCTAAATAGAGATGCCATCGCTACAATCGATGGCATCCATTTTTATGGAGTTTACATCGTGTATTTGCGTCCCTCATTTTCTTTTTTCAGATAATCCATCAACGGCTCAAAATAATTGAGCATGGCCTTGGCGCTAATTTCTTCGCCCAAAGCATCGTTCATCAACATGCGCCAATCTACACTTACGCCAGGGGACAGAATTTTTTTCAGAAACGCGCCTGTCTCTTTGCTGCCGTAATAATTAGTAGCGCGCGGGTCCTGTTTTAAAATTTGCGTGGCGATATGGTCATGCAATTGAAAAAGTAAAATAAAGGAAAGCGCATAGTCATAATATTGGGCCGCATCATTATTGATGTGTGTTTTGGAGGCCGCGTCACAAAATTCTTCGCCACGTTCTGTTGGTGGAACAATACCCTGATATTTCTTTTTTATCTCCCACCACTTTTTATTGAACTGGTCTTCGGGTAAATCATTTGCGTAAAGTTCATGTTCAAACTCAGTCATCACGCCGGCAGACCAGGGGATAAAAACCACATAATTTAATGCCTCTTTAAGCAATGTTTGCATCTCATCGGTTTTAACATCTTCAGGGATTAGCCCCAATCCTTGCAAAAAGGGTTTTTGCGTGGCTGCCAACCCAAGCATACTGCCCACGGCTTCATGGAAAGCCCGGTTCGCCCCACCGCGCAACAACGGCGGTACATTGGGATTTGTATACAAGATATAATAATAGATATGGCCCAGTTCATGGTGGGTTGTTTCGTACCATTCGGAGTTAGGCTGCACACTCATCAGACTGCGTACATCATTTTCAAGATCGAGGTGCCAGGCCGATGCATGGTTGTTCTTTTTATAAGGCATCCCTTCGGGCAAAGGATATAAGCTGGATTTATCCCAAAAAGACTGCGGCAGTTTCTCCAGGCCAAGGCTTACATAAAAACGCTCACTTTGCTCAACCAGCCATGTTGCGCCCTTCTCTTCCAACACACCATCAAGGTTAATGCCTTCCACATTTACCAACGATGCCCAATCCTGTCCCCAGCGGTTTGGCAGCCAATGTGCCGGCAAATAATCAGGCACATCAACACCATATTTTTTTGCCAGGGTGTAGCGGGCATATGTATGCAACTCGCGGTACAGGGGCATCAATTCTTTCACAAAACGCTTGTTCATATCCAGCATTTCCCGGGTGGTCATACCATAATCCGAAACCTGGTAAGAAAAGAAATCATCATAACCCAAAGCTTGCACTGTTTTATTTCTTAATGATTTTAAGTTTGCCAGGCCGTCTTTTAAACCTTTGCCAACTTCCTTGCTGGCCCGCCAGGCAGCGAGGCGTTTGGCAACATCATTTTCTTCACGCAATATTTTATCAAGATCATTCGTGGTGACCGACTTGCCATCCAGCTGAAAATCATAGCCATAGAGCTTTTCCACCTGGTCTGTTTCAGCTTTTATCCGCTCCTTTACCAAATCCGCCACAGTGGACGGGTTATTGGCGGCCGCGTATAAGATTGCCTCAAGCTGTTTTACCTGGATTGGTTTTAAAGCTTCTTTTTTCTTTAAAAATTTTCGGGCCGTGTTAATATTTTCTTCACTGCCGGTAAATTTTGCAAAGGCCTCGTTGGCCTTTTCCGTTGCTTTTTTGGTAAGCGTGTCGCCCTCCATAATATAAGTGTTGGATTTCCACTCGGCTTTGGCGGACGTGTAATAAAGGTCTTTATATTCTTTTGTGTAGGTATCAAGGTAAGATTGTACGTCCGATTGTAATTGGGCATCTTGCGTACAACTTGATAGAACAATTAGTAAAGCTAAAATACTGAGTATACTCTTCATTGCTTTCTCCTGAAAAATGTAATTTGGGATAGGTGGGTCAATCTAAGAATAATATTTATTGCGGTCAAAAAGGAAAATTGATTTGAGGACACATCTGTCCAATATAAAAAATAGTTTACAGCCAAAACACTCTTCTTGGCCACGAATTCACGAAAATTGATTTTTTGTACCTTAGTAGCTTTGCGTGGATACATTTTTTGGCTATAAATATAAATTAATACCTTGCATAGATTTATTTAGGACAGCAATGATTTGAGGACGGTCAAATAAACAAAAAGGCCTTCCAAATTTGAATCATGGAAGGCCTTTAAAAATAATTTTTTCCAATAAACTTTATTTAATTCCCAAAATAACCCTGTCGTTCATGCGGATAAGCTTGTTGATAACTTTTGAATTAATCTCTTCATTTTCAAATTCAATTGCGGCAACATGCAGCACAAGCGATTTTGCGTCAATACTTTTAACTAGTTCGGCAATATCATCCGCAGCGATTGTATAACTTCCTGTATTGCTATCCAGCTTTGTCAAAATAGCCGGGTGATCTTTAAATTTAAGCCGGATAAAATCTTTACGCTCATCAAAACTTAGCGCGCCCCGGCGCCCCCTAAACTGCCCGCGTTTAAACTTATCAGGACGGCCAAAAGGATTGTTAAATGGCAATAAGGCAATCAAAATATGGCTTGCCTCGGATGCACCTTCCCAGTTGATAACCAAATCCTGATCCGTTGCAATCGAATCGCCACTGGCAAGGTTTGAAATAGAAATAAGTGATGCAGGTGTTTTTAGCCCAACATCAATGGCATCAAACTCGTCTGAGCCCGATGCGTGAAAGACATAGTCCGTATTTGGGATAAAGGGGATAAAAGAAAAATTAAAACTATCAAAACCATGCCTGCCACGGCCATTGGTTTTAGGTGTGGAAAGGTACACATAACTTCCGCCGTGTCCGTTAATTCCATTCAAACTAATCGTATCGCCTGGCACTTCCAGGGTAAGATCGCCCATATTTAATCCACCAAAGCGAAAGAAACCTTTTTCTGCAGAACCGTCAAAAGCCACAGCCATGGCATGGCCGATCTCAAAATCTAAATTGCGGATGGGGGTTTTGATCTTTCCCCAAGATAGTGAGAACATGGCATCACCAGCCAGTTGGGCGAGGCTATCGCCATAAACGATTTCAATTTCATCATCAAAGGCCTGCATCAGTTCCGCATTATAATCCTGTTCTTCATTATTTACAGGCGCAGAAGCTTGCTCGCAGCCCAGCATTACGAATGCTATTAAAGCTATAAGCCCAAAGCCTAATATTTTTGATTTTAACATAATTCTTCTCCTAAAAAATACTTTAATTTAAGGATCGTCTTTTTAAAGTAAAGTGACAAATGATTCATATTTTATTTAATTAAAATTCCGGAATTTTGTAACAAATTTTATAAAGACTCCTTATAATTATAGCTGTTGTGCAAATTTGATTAGCGTACTTATTGAGAATACTTGTAAAACTTAAAAAGCAGACCGTTCCTATGGAACTTCTACTATCATAGAAATTCATTTTTTCTACCAATAGGCCATTCCTATCAGAATTTTTTATTTAATCCTGTAAGGATGATCTATTTGTAGGATAATAATCCCATTACTTTACTGGAAGTTCCATCAGAGCGCCCTATAGCAAGAATTTAGTTGAAACTATTTTATTTCTATTTTTTCAAATTTACACAACGGGTTCATTACAGATTAAAAAAACAGAACTCACTCTTCACGTATATCCGGCCTTCCCATCCGCCGGCGATTATTAAACCTCTCCATCGGAGGTCTGCCAAAAGGCCGCTTGGGACGATTTTTCATCAATAGTCTGTAAAAATGTTTTTGCTGTTCCGGCGTTAGAAATGTTTTTGCTTTAAAAAATTGATTTAAGGCCTTTTTTCCCAGTGTCAATCTTTGCACACCAATTTTTTCCATAATTTCATAGGCCGCATCTAAATCAGAATCCTCACTTTGTATTTTCTCTACGAGCCGATCTTCCAGTTCCCTGATCTTTAACTGGGTTTCCCTGTTTGCATCGCGGAAGTCGCGGAACAAACCCATTATTTTATCACGGTCTTCATTGCTAATATCCATCTCATCAAACATCGGCCCACGCATCATCCGTTCCATGGGATGAAAACGCGGATCGGGCCCGAAATATCTTTTGTACACAAATGTGCCAATCACCGCTAAATTGAGCGCCAGTGAGAAAATGAGGACTGCGCTTAGTACTTTTATTCTCATTGATTTGTTCCTCCGCTTTCAATGGAGTTGTTCCAGGATTCAATTAAACCCGATTGGTAAAAGGCTTCGCTGTATTCATTGAAAACGTCTTTTGTACTTTGGGTATTATCCTCTTCAAAAACAACATTGCCCACATACACACCAAGTACAAGCGCGCACGCTGCGATAATTGAGGCAAATGACCAGTTCGGGACCGCAGAAGTGATTTTACGATTTTGACTGCCCTCTACCGAAGCTGCAATCCGCGTGGCTAAAAATGGGTCCGGCATCAAATCGGGCACAGGCATGATGGCCTTTTTATTTAACAACTCATCCATTTTATTCTTTTTCATAAGGCGACCTTTTAATTTGCGTCTTCCAATGTTTTTGTTTTAAAGCTTGTCCTGCCAGGGTTTTAGTATTTCAGATAGTTTTTTCTTTGCCCTGAAAATGCGTGTTTCTACGGCGCTTAAACTCAAGCCAAGTTGCCCGGCTATTTGCTGATAACTCATTTCTTCGTAGCGAAACAATAAAAACGGGATTCTGTATTTTGGCGCTAATTTTTCAATCGCATGGCGCACAATTATCTCTTTTTCTTCATCTTCAAGCGATTTGTCCGGTTGGGTTGGTAGGTTTTGCTCCCAATAGGTTACTGTCGCTTCACGTACATTTTTTGTGTCCCGGTCCATAAAATCAAAAAATGCGATACGTTTTTCACGCTTTACAAAATTCAGGACATGGTTCATGGCAATCCGGTAAATCCAGGTAGAAATTTTTGATTGCTCTCGAAACAAACCGGATTTTTCATACACTTTTATAAAAACATCCTGGGTCAGGTCGCGTGCCACCTCCTGTTTCCCGGTCATCCTGAAAGCAAGGTTTAAGACCATCTCGGCATTTTCCCTGTATATTTCATCAAACGTCATTTGCAACCTGTCCGAAGTTATCACCCGCGCCCCTTCAACCATAAGCATCCTAAAGTTTGCCTTTTATACTTCAGACAAAGGATGTCCTTTTTTCTTGCAAAATTCTTTATATAGATTGTATTACTGACGGTTAAATGTTTTTTTCATCCATCAATTGCTGAAAGGTTTTTAAAAACTTCGCTACATGCAATCCATCCATTAAGCCATGGTGGGCGTAAACAGAAATGGGCATAAAGTTTTGCCCTTCCCGGCTGAACATTTTACCAAAAGTGATTATAGGAATGCTGTCGCCACATTTAATATTGCGGGCATGGGCAATGCCCGTAAATTTAATCCAGGGGATGGAAGAAAAATGGATGGCATCCAGTCTTTCCGAATCGTCGCTTAAACACAAACCGGGCGTATTTTTTATTCGTTCAATTTCGTTGTTTAAAGATTTCTCAAAGAGATAAAAATCCTCATTAAACTCGATCCGCGAAAAGCCAAAAGTCTCATCTTCCCTGCCAAGTGTTGGAGAAGCATGGATTTTATCAAACACAACAACCGTATCGCCATCAATCCTGAAACGAAATTCTTCTACCCGGTTTGCGGCCCAAATAGATTTATGCAAGTACCAGGCAAAAAACGAAATGCCTTTTTTCTCGATTGTTTTATGGGCAACCGTACAATCAATCTCCGAAATAATCCCAAAAAAGGGATCGTCAAGTTGTGAAAAAAACTCGAAATGCTCTTTTCTTTTCCAGTTATTTTTATTTATGATATTCATATTAGCCCAATGTGTTTTTATGATTTGTCAGCAGATATTTTATAAATAACGTGTCGGCTAAGCTGATGGCCGTTTTCAAGGTAGGGATGGTCAAATTCACCGTCTTTTTCCATCCCGATCTTTTGCATCACCCTTTCTGATGCCTGGTTAGAGATTGATGTAAACGAATAAACCGTGGAAAAACCATATTTCTCAAACCCAAAATAAAGGCACCTATTTGCCCCTTCAGAGGCCAGGCCTTGATTCCATTCTTCTCTTTTTAAACGCCAACCAATTTCTACACACGGCGTAAAATATGCTTCAAAACCTGGTATCATAAATCCAATAAAACCAATAAAATCATTCGTCTCTAATTTATCGACTGCCCAGAGCCCAAAACTATTTTCGTTGAAATGTGCCCCAATTCTTTTGAAAAATATTTTAGTTTCTTCCGGAGAAAGAATTTTTGGAAAATATTTCATCAGTTCAACATCGCTGTTCATTTTGATAAAAGGAATTAAATCCTCCTTTTGCCAGTTTCTAAACCCCAATCGTGCTGATTTAAACAAATATATTTTCTCAGTAGATTTATTTTTCACTCTATTCAGCAAGAACCGCCCTTCCCCA
This sequence comes from Calditrichota bacterium, assembly GCA_024277115.1. Taxonomy (GTDB): domain Bacteria; phylum Calditrichota; class Calditrichia; order Calditrichales; family J004; genus JABFGF01. The sequence goes on along the minus strand of JAJRVW010000053.1, from coordinate 6,797 downwards.
ATAATTAAAACTGACCGGTTTCCAGCCCGGCAGGTACATGGACTCAAGATTTGTAATCTCAAATCCATTATTTTTTATCAGCGCCGGAATATCCCTGTTTAAATTACAGCCGCCGCCAAGGGGCCGCCAGACCGGGTTTATAAAAGACTGGTATTTTTGGACAAATTTATCGGGCGCTTTACCGTGTTCGCAAAATAAAAGTTGGCCATCGGGTTTTATCACGCGTTGGATTTCTGCAAAGGCTTGGCTCAAATTTGGGATTGTACATAGCGTGTATGTGATGACAACCGTATCAAAACTATTTTCCTGAACTGGGATTTTTTCTGCCGGGGCAAGGATAAATTCAAAATCAAAATCCAATTTTTCTGTGTCAACAACACGTTCGTTCCACACATCCTGCGCCGGCTCGATGGCTGTAAGGCGCAGAACTTTTTCTTTGACATAAAAAGGCAGATTTAGGCCTGTCCCTACACCAATTTCTAAAATATGGCCACTGGCCAGGGGAATAATTTTTTCACGTTGGCGCATGGTTGGTTTTTGCCGGCAGGCCCAATCGATCATTTTGGGCAGGATATATTTATTATAAAATCCCATTAACTATTTTTCTTCTCATAATTCTCGATCATTTTAATAAAGCCCAGCGAAAAATTGTACACATCGCCCGGCCATCGGGCAGAAATATAGTTTTTATCCCGGAGCGCAAACCCGGGCTTTAAAGATTCCGCACGGTCCCTGAACAGCGGTTTAGGGCCCTGCAGAAAATTGTCGCTCTTTTCCAAAACGGATGTTACCTCGTCTTCAACCGTTTTCCCGGGATAAGTGAGATAATAATCACCCAGCCACAGGCGGGTCATATTATAGGCCAGCATTTCTTGTTTTTTGAGCAGGGCCGTAGTTTTATAATTATGTAGTACAGATTTCCCGGTTTGCGGGTTTTTACTTCGCGCGGCTAAAACGACCCCGTGGCAGATGGCGCCAACCGGCTTTTGGGCCATAAAAAAATCGGCAACAAGCTTTTGCAAAACCGCTGATTCCAAATACTCGCATGCACCTTTATCATGGCCACCAGGCAAAAGTAAACCGTCAAAATTTTTCTCGTAGGCCTCTGCGTATTTTAATGGATTACGAAACGGTTCCGTTTTTTCCATTTCATAAAAAGCGGCAACGGCATCCTTCCGCGCCGGCAGTACCGATTTCCAAATCCCAAGTTTTTCACCTTTAAGCATAATACGGTCAGGCACGGCTTGCATACCGGAAGGCGTTGCAAACTGCACATCGATATTTTTATCGGTTAATAATTTCCAGGGGATAGCGGTTTCACTCGGATCGCAGCCATAGGACGGCAATGGGATCAATACTTTTTTATTAACCATTCTTTTTACAAACCATAAAAAACAGGGGATACTTTTTTTTCTCCCCGGCGGTGTTTTTCTCTATCTCATAACAAATTTTATAGTGCTGGAGAGCAAGACCGTTTTTTTGCATAATCGAGGCGAGTTCCTCTTTATCAAATCCTTTATGCCCGTCAAATCCGGGATGCGCTACATGGAAACTGCCATCTTCTTTAACCAGATCGGCGATACACAAAAAACCGCCATCATCTAAAAGAGAATGGAAAAGTTGTGCCACTTTATCGAGGTCATGAATATGGTGCAGGGTCATCAAAGTGTAAACCACATTAAAATTAGTTAAGCTGTTACCACTTTCTAACAGGTCGATAAGAAGCGGCTTAAAGTTTTTTATCCCTTCCCGCTCAATTTTTTCTTGTAAAACTTTTACCATCCCTTCCGATGTATCAGCAAGGGTAATTTCCCCGAACGCATCTTTTAAATAGTAACTAAGCAGACCGGTGCCACTACCAAACTCCAACGCCGTCCATGTGGCCTGCGGTTGAATATATTGTTTAATTTCATCGGCAAAAACTTTTGCCCGTTCATGTTTACCGGGATCGTTGTCCCATTCTTTTGCCTGATTGTCAAAATGCATATTTTTCCTTTTTTTTAAGACCGTTTTACTTTGGTTTGATGTTTCTCCTTAATCCGCACATAAATCAACTTAAAACGCCCTTTGGGACTGTCACGCTGTTCAACTTCAAATTTTGTGATTGATTTGATTAAGGGTGTCAATTTTTGGAACCCATAGTTCCGCGCGTCAAAATTCGGTTGTTTTTTCTGGATCAGACTTCCCACGTCGCCCAGAAAGGCCCAGCCGTCATCATCCGCCAAATCGGCGATCGTTGAAGAAATCAGTTTTATAACCTTTGGTGTAATTTTATCGACATTGGTTTTCGCGACCGACTTATTCCCATTTGTATCCGTATCATTATCTGCCATTTGGTTCTTTAGAATTTCGAGATATATAAATTTATCGCAGGCCACAATAAACGGATTTGGTGTTTTCTTTTCGCCAATGCCAAACACCTGCATGCCCGCCTCGCGCAGCCTTGTGGCCAGCCGGGTAAAATCACTGTCACTGGAAACCAGACAAAAGCCATTTACTTTTTCCGAATACAAAATATCCATAGCATCGATAATCATGGCCGAATCCGTCGCGTTTTTTCCGGTTGTATAGCCGTATTGCTGGATAGGCGTGATGGCGTTTTCCAAAAGGAGGTTCTTCCACTTGGAAAGGTTCGGCTTTGTCCAGTCGCCATAAATCCGCTTAATGGTTGGGTTTCCATATTTGGCAATCTCTTCCATCATCTCTTTTATATACGCAGATGGAATATTGTCGCCATCAATTAATACCGCTAATTTTAAATCCATGTTCTATAGCTTTCCTTTATTATTATTACGGGTTGTATGTTAAAAACTCATATCGTTGGATTCAAATATTATGTAGATTTAAAAAGCTTTTCTTTAACTATTTCATCTTAATTGTTCAGAAAAAAGGGGCTTAATTACCTAAGCCCCTGATTTTATCGTTACTAACATTCTTACGAGAAAGAAATCCTCACTTCTCAAATTTATCCCGAATCAAATCCGCGATGGTCGGACTTCCCACTTCCTGAAGTTCATAGCGCACACGCTGGGTTGGTTTGTTGATCTTCAACACCCGGCTCAAATCGATCGGTGTGCCGATAACAACCAACTCCGCATCCGAGGCGTTAATGGTTTCTTCCAGGTCCCGAACCATATCGTCGCCATAACCCATGGCCGGTAAAATTCTACCCGTTGCCGGATATTTTTTATACGTATCCGCGATGGATTTTACGGCAAAAGGACGCGGATCGATAATTTCCTTAGCGCCAAAACGCCGGGCGGCAATCCAGCCCGCACCGTACTTCATTCCACCGTGTGTAAGGGTTGGGCCATCTTCCACTACCAAAACACGCTTGCCCCGGATCGCTTCGGGATCAGCCACAAAAATGGGCGAAGCAGCCTCCACAATCATTGCCGAGGGATTTATTTTTACGAGATTTTCGCGTACAGCCAGCACAGCATCATAATTGGCGGTATCGGTTTTATTTATGATGATGGCATCGGCCAGGCGCACATTTACCGCTCCGGTAAAATAATTTGCCTCATCACCAGACCTGTGCGGATCGGCCAGGACGATGCTTAAATCAGCTTTATAAAAAGAGGTATCGTTATTGCCGCCATCCCATAAAATGATATCCGCTTCCTTTTCCGCCTCACGCAAAATGGCCTCGTAATCCACGCCCGCAAAAATGATCGCGCCATTATCGATATGCGGTTCATACTCCTCACGCTCCTCGATCGTGCATTTGTGTTTGTCCAAATCGCTGTAATCGGCAAAACGCTGAACCGCCTGTTTGGCCAAATCACCATACGGCATCGGGTGACGGATCGAAGCCACTTTGTAGCCCATTTCTGAAAGCAGCCTTACAACATAACGGGTCGTCTGGCTTTTGCCCACGCCGGTACGTACAGCACAAATTGATATGATCGGTTTGGTAGATTTTATACTGCCATGATTCTCGCCCATCAATTTAAAATCGGCGCCGGCTGCTAAAACAGTGGAAGCTTTTTCCATGATGGTTTGATGGGAAACATCGCTGTAAGCAAATAATACCTGCTCAATATTTTCATTCTTAATCAATCTCACCAAATCCTCCTCGGGCAAGATAGGAATGCCATCGGGATATAATTTCCCCGCAAGTTCCACCGGATACTTCCGGCCGTCAATGTTAGGAATTTGTGTTGCTGTAAATGCAATAACTTTGTAGTTGGGATTATTTCTATAGAAGACATTAAAATTATGAAAATCCCGGCCTGCCGCGCCCATTATCAGGGTTCTGATGGGTTCCATGTAACTCTCCCTATATTATTTTATAGATTTATTTACGCCTTTAGAAGGGGCTTTTTCAATGGTAAATATACACAAATAAATTAGAGAATGGAGAATTTTATTTTGTCTTTCTATCTACTAATTTCACGGATTCTCACCGCTTTTGTTTACTTTTTTCTTGTTACACGGAGCCAATAATTGTTGGGAAAATAAAACTAAATTCTCATTTTATCGGCACGAAACCTCTTATTCATTACAAGAAAAAAGGCACTGTATAACACGTAACACTCTTCAGGGTCTGGCAGACCTGGAGGGTCTTTTGGGGTGGCGGGGAGAGACCTTCCGGGTTTTCAAAACCCGGAAGGTCTGGAAAGTGGAGAATACAGAAAGTATCTTTGCCTCTCAGCAAGTGCGAATTGCAATACACCCTTGCAGTTCTGAGATTCTTTTCTCTTGGAAACCTAAATATTAAACAGCATCTTAAAATAAAACATGGGGGATTTTAATTTGGCGCGCATGTCCAAATCATCAAACATGGTGGACATAACCTCACGGATGGCCTTGTTTTTAACGGCACGGTTGGCAATAAAATTAAACAACCACGGCCTGTTGATCAGCTTTTGCATGGTGTAGCTGAGCTTCAATTCTTCCCATAATTTGTCATACACAAGCGCATCGTATTCTTCTAAACCGCTAGCGGAAAAATCTTTTTTAGTGAGTGCTTTTACCGCTGTCTCGGCGGCAAAACGGCCACTGATCATCGCATTGCCAATCCCCTCGCCGGTAAACGGGTCAATCAACGAACCCGCATCGCCTACAAGCATGTAACGGTCTCCGGAAAGTTTCCTTTTTACCGAACCAAGTGGCAAGCCCCAGCCTTTTATATCTCCAAGCATTTTGGCATTTTTAAAACGTTCCCTTAAATTGGGATTGTTCTCAAGCGCGTTCAGCATCATTTTTTTTAGATTGAGTTTATGGCTTTTTACTTTTTCAGACAAAATGCCAATCCCCACATTGGCCTGATTATCGGGCAAGGGAAAAACCCATAAATAACCCGGCAATACCTCTTTGATAAAATGGAGCTCGATAAAATTTTGGGCGTGCATATCCGTTACGTTTTCATAATAAACCCGCAGCCCTGCCGCATAATATTTGGGGTCCATTTTGTGGCCGGCCAATTTTTTAGCCACAATCGAACGGTCGCCCTCTGCGCCAATCACTAAATTTGTGAAAATTATTTTTTCTTCCCCGCCCTGCTTGTAAATAATTTCCACTTTATCATCATGGGCGATTACATCTTTTACCTCGCAGCCCATCAATTTTGTGGCATGGTTTTCATCAATCTGCTTAAAAAGAAAATGGTCAAAATTAACACGCTTGGAAATAAAACCCGGTGGATAGTCCTGGACTTCAGGGTCCTTATCAAAAGGGATATCCAGCGCCTCGCCATTGGGTGCAACAAATTGCACGCCCCAGCAATTCAGGAAATTGTCGTTGTCTTCATCCAATTGATGTACAAGTTTAGGATCAATCCTGTTCAAGATGGCGCCCACTTTACCACTTAAAGCATCCCCACAGATTTTATCGCGGGGAAAGGTGGCCTTATCAATAATAATATGCGCAATACCTGCCTTGGCCAAAAAGATGGAAGCTGTCGCGCCGCCCGGTCCGGCACCAAGAATGACCACAGGTGTATCTAAATTTTGCATAGAAACAAATCCGCTAAAAGTATATGGTTTGGAAAAAGGCTAATTTAGGTTGGATGCTATTTTCAGACAAATAAAAGATTAATGGTCAAAATAGAGTCGAAGTATTTAATAAGTCAGTCTCTTACTCATGCTCACACTCTTACTTTTCTAAAAGATCGTCGATGATTTATTTCAGGACCCCTTTTTGGAATATATCGATTGTGTCAATTTAAAAGAGTGTACCATTTCGTTCACACACGGTACTATCCCGTATATCATCCTTTTAGTTTTCCTTATGCCGCTTATCTTAAAAAAATGTAAATCATTAAAAACAAAGGGTTTAAGATTTTTTCTTATTTCTGGCACGGCCTTTGACTAAGGGTGGGCGTACTTATAAATAACCTAACTAAATCAAACCTAAATTCAGGAGAACACAATGAAGTTCACACACAATTCAATCAAACGTTTTATTGGCAAAGGTATCGCCCTTACACTCTTACCAATTTTGTTTATCAATTGCAGCGACAGCGACAGCGTTTCTTCCAGCTCAGACTTGTATGAAAATGAAGATGCCGCCGAAGCGATTGCCTCCAATGTTTCCACCGAGTCAGGTGGCGCTACGGACCAGATGGCCGATTTATCAACCCTGGCCAGCGAAGACGGGCTGGATAATTTATCAAAATCCCTGGCAAAAACATCCGGGGTAAAAAGCATTAATTACAATAGTGCCAAATGTCCCCTGACACATTAGTTTTTAATTTTAGTTATTTATCGGTTTTAATCAAGAGCGTCAAAACTGTGCTTGATCAGGATTAAAGTCCTGATACAACTTGATATAAGCTCTTACCACTTTTAAGC